>CADAHD010000009.1 GCA_902787595.1 uncultured Lachnospiraceae bacterium | reverse complement strand
GCGTATATCAATCTGGATGATGACTGCTTTGTTGAAGCAGTACGCAGCGGCAGCGTGGTCGCCGGGATAAACGGAGCCTGGAATGCTGAAAAGATAGCCGAGGCCTGGGGAGATGATTACTGCGCTACCAGGCTGCCTGCTTATACTATAAACGGCGATAAGGTGCAGATGTACAGTCTGATGGGTTATAAGCTCATGGGCGTCAGTTCCTACACCAAAGAGCCTGAATGGAGCAGAAAGGCTGCCGAATACTTAAGCGGGTCTCAGGTTCAGTTAAGAAGATTTGAAGCGATAGGGGAGTGTCCGGCTGATATCAGCGTGGCAAAGATGGATAAAGTGCAGGCAGCGCCGGCTATAGCTGCGCTCGCCATGCAGTCGGAATATGGCTGTTCCGAGAGCATTTTGGATACATTTTGGAGCCCGGCGCAGATAATGGGAATAGTGATAAGTGCCGGCAATCCTGACGGACGTGATCTGCAGGAACTGCTTGATGAGGCTGTGGAAGGGATCACCGAAAGTATTGAGAATAAGACGCAGGAATAACAAAATATCTTTCCGCATCGCCGTTATTACTCTGTTAACAGCGGTCTTATGTATTTTTGGCCTTATCAGGTTCATGTACAACACTCTGAAGATCCAGGAATCATATACCCGTATAATAGAAGAAGACTATGCAAATGTCAGTCACATGCAGGGCATCAGCCGAAACATGCAGCAGCATCAGATACTGGTGATGAGCTATATGGTCGAAGACGACGTGGATATGCGTTCGGGTTATGAACAGCGCGCTCTTGACCTTAAGGAAGATGTGATGAAGTCGATCATACCTTTTGGAACAAGTCTTAAAGGCACGAAATACGAGAGCTTTTATCATGATATTTACAGCGGACTGATAGTATATTTCAATAATATTGACATAGTTTTTAAATTCAGAAACCGGGGCGATGTGGCTACAGCATACCATTTTATGAGTTCTTCGCTTCAGGAGAATCTTACCCGTGTAAATGACAATATGGATCTGCTCAACCTGATACTTGAAGGGGATATGGAAAAGGCAAAGATACAGATAGACAGGAGGAGCATGTCCAGCCGCAGGGAATCTGCGCTCATACTGATACTGGTCGTTGTATCTGCCATATCAAGCATATTCCTGTGCACAATGATATCCGATCAGGCGACAGGCACCCATCTGCTGACCGGCACGGCAAATTTCGCCCATCTTATCGAATTCGGTCAAAAACTTCAGAAAAACGGAAAACTCGCGCAATACAGCGGCATAGCAATAAGCATAAGAAATTTCAAATTCATCAATCAGGAATACGGTTCCAATGCCGGAGACCGGGTGCTGCAGCAGTATGCCGAAAAGCTTTCGGCATTGCTGGGGCAGGGTGAACTGTTGGCGAGGAACGGCGGCGATAATTTCATAATGCTGATAAAGCAGAGTGAAGTAAGAAAAGTGCTGGAAAAAGTGGGACAGGTAGAGGTTGAATTACCTGATGACGCAGGAAAAATAACCCTGCACAGCCGCTGCGGCGTTTATGATGTTAAGGAAGATGATGAAGACATCAACAGGGTAGTTGATGCATGTAATCTGGCTCTGGCCGATGCGCGCAAAAGAGGAAATGTGGACCAGGTATGGTTTGAGAATACGCTCATCGGAGAGCTGGTGGAGCGCAAAGAGGTACTGGAACGATATCAGGACGGTCTTAAAAAGGAAGAATTCATTGTTTATTACCAGCCTAAGGTAGATATGCGTGATAACAGGCTTTGTGGTGGCGAGGCTCTGGTGCGTTGGTCAAGAGACGGAGTGATAATCCCGCCGTATGAATTTATACCTGTACTTGAAGAAGAAGGCGTTGTTACGGGGCTGGATTATTATGTGCTTGAGCGGGTATGCCGTGATATAAAGAACTGGATCGGTGAGGGGATGGAGCCGGTAAGGATATCTACCAATTTTTCCAAGCTGCATCTTAAGAATCCGGACTTTGCATCCAGGATACTGGGGATCGTGGACCGCTATGGTTTGGACGGCAGGCATATAGAGATAGAATTGACGGAATCATCGGGATATGAGGATTTTGAAGCGTTACAGCAGTTCGTTAATGCCATGAAGGAACGCGGGATAAGCACTTCCATAGATGATTTCGGAACCGGTTATTCTTCGCTTTCGCTGCTCAAAGATCTGGATGCGGATGTAGTCAAGCTCGACAGGTCTTTCCTCTTCGGACTTGAGGGCGGGGACAAGCTTACCGCAAAACTTATAGCTAATATAGTCAGGATGATAGGCGATCTCAACAGAAAGGTTATCTGCGAGGGTGTTGAGACCAAAGAACATGTGGATTTTTTGACGGGCGTAGGCTGTTATCTGGCACAGGGATTTTTATATGACAAACCCCTGCGCCGTGAAATATTCGAAGAAAGGCTTAAAGATCCGGTATATAAATTATAGATTCTTTCTCTCTTCTTCTTCAATATGAATAGTAAGAGTGTCGAATTTATCGGCATAAATGATCTTAAGCAGCTTATCAAGCTGGGTAAGGGAACTCTTTAACTGCTCCAGGCTGATCAGGTTTTCGTCAAGGCAGGTTACCATTTCGTCTATATCCACTACCTTTACAAAGCCGTCCGGATATATTATCACATCGGCCAGCAGATCCGTAACGATCAGGGCGTTTTCCTCAGTGCTTTTCTCAAAAGCAACTATGTCGCAGTACCAGTACAGCAGGCTGTTGTCTGCGGTGTAGAATTTGCTGACTTTATATCCTTCCTTTAAAAAATAACAGGAATAGCCGTGATGCAGGTCTTTCTTGGGTTTAAGCGCATTCCATTTGGTGAGGATGATATTATCATCCCACTGAAGTATTTCATCATCCTTCAGCGTTTACGGTAAAGCAGCGGGAATTGATCGTCCATATCGTTACCTCCTTATTTATAAGATGTCCTGATGATATGTTAATAGAATATATGTCCGCCTATCCTTATCCCTTCAAGACCGGGAATGGGAGTACGGAAATATACGCAGTTACCTACATTTGTACGGCCTGACATGGCCTCGTCCGCTGCGCGGTAGCAGCTGTCGGTTGCCTTATTTACATTGAGGGCGTTAGCAAGCGTGCCATAAGTATCGGGATAAATGGAACTCAAAACCCTGTTGATGACTACAGCGCCCACGGCAACCTGGCCCTCGTAGGGTTCTCCGCCTGCTTCGCAGTAGATCAGGTTTGCAAGCAGATAGCGGTCATTTTCTTCAAAAGTAACTTCCGAGATATCGCGCCAGGTAGACTGGGCAGCCAGGCGGGAGAGGCGGAGTTCTTCTTCGTATTTTGCCTTTATCTTCTGGTATTCGGCTGTGGCATCCGCCACTTCCTGGGTCTTTTCGGTTACATCCTGCTCAAAGGCATCTGCCTGGGCGTTGGCTTCATCGATCGATTCATTTGTATTCGCTATGCGGGCGGCAGTCTGTCCCATAAGTTCGTTTACGCGGTCCTGCTGTCTGAAGATATCTTCCTTGAGCGCATCAAGCTCGGCCATTTCCGCTTCCAGCTGATGGCCGGCTTCCGTGATCTCGGCTTCGGTCTGTTTGTATTCGTCGAGCATCATGCGGTCATAGGCTAAGAGCTCGTCCATATAGTCGGCATAATTGAGGAAATCCGCAAAGTTATCTGCGGAGAACATTATTTCTAAGATATCCGTGCCGCCGCCTTCATAAAGGAAACGGATGCGGGCTTTCATGCTCTCATACTGGTTGATGCGCCTTTGAGTTGCAGCATCCAGTTCTTCACGGGTACGGTCTATTTCCATCTGCTTAAGGTCTATCTTGGTCTCGATCACAGCCAGATGATCGGCTACCAGCTGCATTTCCTCATTAAGGACCATCATCTCGCCCTGGTAACCGCTTTTAACGACCTGCAGGCTGGCAAGCTTTTCTTCGGTCATAGCCAGATCCTGCTGGGCCTGGGCAAGTTCCTGTTCCTTTTCCTCCTTCTTCTGTTCGGCCTGCTCCATTTTCTCCTTGGTATCAGACGTGGCAGAAGCGGGAATAAGGCACAAAAAGAAGAGCAGTAATCCGCTTATAAGGAGATTTATGCATTTTCTTCTTTTTGCTTCTGCTTTGCTTATCATGATCAAAGATCTATCTCTATCTTCTTTCCGCTGGGCTGATATCTGTAATAACGCACCCCGGCTGCATTGAACAGTCTTTTGGCTGCTGTGTTTGCAGGAGTTCCGTCATATTTATCGTCAGCGTAGACAACGGTCTTAATGCCTGCCTGGATTATCGCTTTTGCGCATTCATTGCAGGGGAAGAGTGTAACATACAGCTTTGTGCCGTCAAGCGAGCCGCCGCGATAATTCAGTATGGCGTTCAGTTCGCTGTGCGTAACATAAGGATACTTGGTATCAAGTTCGTCGCCGGTCCTCTCCCAGGGAAATTCATCGTCGCTGACTCCGCAGGGAAAGCCGTTATAGCCCATGGAGAGTATCTTGTTGTCGTTGCTGACTATGCAGGCTCCAACCTGTGTATTGGGATCCTTTGAACGCTGGGCGGAGAGAGTGGATACTCCCATAAAATACTCATCCCAGCTGATATAGCCTGTACGCTTACCCATACTCAGGCCTCCTCGATCTCGGATATAAGCCTTATGCGGCGCGCGTGTTTCTCTTCGCCGGAGAATTCGGTATCCAGCCAGATCTCGGCAACACGTTTTGCAAGAGTGGGAGTAAGTTCGGCAGCGCCCATGGCCAGCACGTTTGAATCGTTATGAAGGCGGGTCATCTGCGCGGTGTGTTCGTTATGGCAGAGAGCGCAGCGTATGCCTTTTACTTTGTTTGCAGCGATGCTGGCGCCTATGCCTGTGGTGCAGAGGACTATCCCCTTATCCACGCTGCCGTTTGCCACGGCTTCGGCTACTGCTTTTGCATATATCGGATAGTCGCAGGAGTCATGGGAATCGCAGCCCTTGTCGACTACCTCAATGCCTTTTTCCTTAAGCCAGGGGATCATGTCCTGCTTAAGATCAAATGCTCCGTGATCGCTTCCTATAGCTACTTTCATTTTGTCTCCTCCGTATTAATTATATTGTAACCTGCGGCTTTGAGCAATCTGTTCATGACTGCCTGGCCCAGGCCATCGGTTTCAAAGCCTTCGGCGTAGATCTGCTCAACGCCTTCATCATCGAATTCCCTGAGCGCTCTGTATATGTTCAGGGCTATGGAAGACATATTACCACGGCTTCCCAGACTCCGGATGATCCCTTTTTTATAGAATGCGGCGCTTTCGTCGCAGCAGAGCACCCCGCATTTTTTATCGCTTGCAGCAAGCTTCTCGTTTATAGTGGATATCACATGGTCTGTATTTCCGGTAAATAACTGCATGTCTCCCTTGGGAGCGTAATGCCTGTAGCGCATTCCGGGAGCCTTGGGACGTCCGCCTTCGGTTTTCTTCATAAGAGTGGGGTCGGTATCCACATGGCCTATCACGCGTTCGAGCATTTCTGCGGTCACATAGCCGGGGCGTAATATCGTAGGCACCTCACCACTCAGATCGACTATCGTGGATTCTATGCCTATGCCCACTTCACCGCCGTCGATTATCATATCAATGCGGCCGTTTAAGTCTTCTGCCACATGCGAAGCAAGGGTGGGACTGGGTCTGCCGGAGGCGTTCGCACTGGGAGCCGCGATATATCCGCCGCCTGCGCGTATCAGCGCAAGAGCCACGGGATGATCGGGCATGCGTATGGCTACGGTATCCAGACCGCCCGTAGTCTCATCGGGCAGATCGGGTAATTTTTTTATTATCATAGTGAGCGGGCCGGGCCAGAAGCTTTCTGCCAGAACAAAAAGCTTGTCCGGTATATCATTGCTCAGTCTGTCCAGCGCAGACATCTCTGCGATATGGACTATCAGCGGGTTATCGGAAGGCCGGCCTTTTGCAGCGTAGATCTTTTTGGAAGAAGAGGGGTTAAAAGCATCGCCTCCCAGCCCGTAAACGGTCTCCGTAGGGAAGGCTACCAGGCCTCCGTTTTTTATTATATCGCCTGCTATGTCCAGCTTGGTATCTTTATCGGCTTTAATTATCTGTGTTTCCATTATTGATGCAGGTCTCCGTTTATAGCATCCCATATGCCGCTGCCTTCAAGTCCCAGTTTCCAGCCGGCCATGCTCTTTACGCCTTTTTCCTTCATAATGCCGGTACGTGCGTGGCAGGCGGAAACATCTTCCAGCCATACCTGATATAGAGCGGTGCCGTCCTGATACTCCACGTAATACTGGCATTCATCTTCCAGCCAGATGGCTTCAAGACCGCGATTGTTGGCCCAGTCCCAGGCGGTATCGGTGCCAACCGCATCAGAGGTCACATTGCCGGCCTCAGTCTTCCAGATGCGTGTATAGAAAGGCATGCCGCATACGAGCTTGGCAGCGGGTATGCTGTATTTTTGAAGTGAATCGGTGAGGGCTTTTTCCACAAAGCTTATGGAAGCAACGCTGCCGGCGTCGGAACCTACATAGTGCTCGTCGTAGGCCATCAGCACAACATAATCCATGATGTATCCCAGTTCTTCCATATCAAAGCCCTTGTTGCTCTCGGTCGGAGGGGGAACATCCACGGAAAGGCTCAGCCCGTTTTTGTGAGCTTCTATCGAAAGCTCGCGAAGGAACTGCACGTAGTGCGTACCTGTTTTTGAAAGCTTCGAATCCGAAAGCTCCACATCCATATTTATGCCGTCGATGCCGTATTCAAGGCTGTCAGCGATAAGGTTATTGATGAGCGCAGCTCTGTGCTCGGATGAAGAGAAGAGGGCGTATTCATCAAAATCAGCTTCCATGTTTTCGACCAGCGCCCAGACCTGATAGCCTTTTTCGTGGGCTTTTTCAACATAACTCTTGCGTGCGATCTGTGTATAGGCGCCTTCTTCATCCTTTAAGAAGAACCAGGTAGGGCTTATGACATTTAAGCCTGTGGCAGAAGCGGTGAGCTCGGCCATGGCAGTGCCGTCATCCCCCTCAAAGATCTGATGCCAGCCAACCATTACCTGCTCAATGGGAGGAGCCATATTATAGTCATTCTCGGGGTGATAAGCGCCGCTGGCAGCAGGGAGAGTACGGGTAGTGGCTTCATTTAAGGTTTTGTTTTCAACAAAGCCGATGAAAGCATCTTCAGTCTTGACCTTGCTCCAGGTCTCCATGGTCTCGAGTATTTCTACTTCCTCACCTTTGTTTACCTGGCGCAGCACCTCGCTCTTGATGCCGCCGCGGATGCGCAGCTGGGTATCGTTCTTAAGCGTGGCTACACGGTCCTCTTCCCACTTGGTATATACCTGGACGCGGTTGATATGTTCGTCATTTGTATAGAAATTGCAGTCGAAATCGGCGAAAAGGTGAACATAGTCGGCGTTGATATAAAAAGTGCCGTCCTTGCCAAAGCGTGAGACGGGAGCAGAAAGGCTTTTTAACTCTCCGTCAATGGTGTAGGTTTTTTCTCCGATGATATTGCTGATAACCTGCGTGGAGGTTGAATAGAGCAGTTTGTTCTCCTCGGTATTTACATAAAAACGTTTTGTAAACAGATCTCGTACGGTGTCAATGGAAAAATAGACCGCGCCGTCCAGTAATTTGGCGTGTGCGGCGATATGCTCATCCTGCAGGATGATGGCGACATCTTCATTATTAAATAAGGTAAAATAGTCTTTGAGATTTGCCGGATCCATTCCGTAGGAATACTTTTCGGGATATAGGAGTGACAAAAGCCAGCGCCCGCCTAACTCTTCTTTGTTGGCGATGCTTTCTTTGATGCGGTCGCCGAATGCAACCATGATAACTACGGCGATAAGAGCTATAGCGATAACAATGGCCAGGACGCTCTGTCCCAGACGCTTGAGCACATCTTTGTTGGCGCGTTTTGCCTGCGCGGGTTTTCTGCGTTTTTTGCGACGCCTTTTAGAGCCGGTGCTGCGCTTTTTGGGGCGCGGTGCAGGCTCCTGTTCGTATCCGTCATCGACATATGCTCCGTCGTATAGATCGCTCTCATCATAATTCATGTCGATTATCTCGTTTGTATCCCCGATCTTTCCCATTAGTCTTCCTTTATATTTGCAAAATTATAACGAATAGGATACCACAAATGGCTATAAGTGTCAAAAAACGGGTGGTAAGTGGGAAAAGCTGTCAAAAAAAGGGAAAAAATGTTATTCAATGGGCAGTAATTCCGAGAAAGAGTAGTTAACATCTTTTTCTTCCGCATCCATGGTTATGGTATAGCTGCGGGTGCGGTATCCTTCTTTGCGAAGCGTCACTATACAGGTACCCTGGACTTTTTTGAAGAACAGGGGCGTTATCCCTATGTATGCTCCGTCTTTATATACCTCTACGCCTTCGGGCGCGTCAATGTAAACCCTGTATTCACCGGGAGTAATGGCATTATTATTACTATTGTTGCCGCCGCCGTCTTCGTCACCGCTGACTCTGGCATCATCATATCCGCTGCCGCCCCCGTCTTCAGCCGGGGCATCGTTCCTGCCGGGCTCGTTTTCCGATGCGGCGTTTCCGCTGTTGTTTTCGGAAGCGCTCTCTTCGGGAGTGGGAGTAGGAGAGAGGGTGGGCGTGAGCGTGGGCGTTGCCTGTACGGGACTGCTGTCGGAAGCGGCGTTGGAAGAACTGCTGCTGCCTTTATCGAGAGTTACATTCAGCTGAGCCATTTCCTGCGCCACGCGTATATAACGCTTAACAGTATTATAGCCGTCAGCCTGCGCCACCATCAGATGTATGCCGTAACTTAATTCGGTATCCTTGCCTCTTTCTATTTTATTGCCATCGATAAAGATCTCTGCATCGGAGGGAGTGCTTGTAAAAAGCACCTTTCCGTATTTGGGCTTGCTTACCCAGGGCGAAACATCGATGCTTACTTCCTGGCCTTTTGATACGTTTACCTGTGTCGTGCCGGCGCTGCCCTTATTGGATACAGTCACATCATAGGTCCCAACAGGCACGGCCAGCAGCATGTCCCTGCTTATCTGATAAACCCTGTTATCGCCTATTTCAATAAAGCCGCCTACAAAGTGCTCGTCATTTTCAAGACGCAGATAGCCGTGGCTGTTCTGCACGCTGATGGAATATACCGTATGACCAACGCCGCAGACCATCAGCTTGTCTACCACATTAAGATCCATTGCTTCGCCGGGACCGTCAGCTGTGAGTATGACGGCCTTCTGGTCCATGGTATAGTTTTCACCCATAAGAAACAGCTGCCTGGAATCGGCGGGGACCAGCAGATCTTCCACATCCGTAAAAGCAAAGGCTTCCCCGTTTACCTGCAGACTGTTAAGGCGTTTCCTGGCATGCATGAAGCTGATGTCTACCACAGCTCCGCGCCTGACCTGATCTAAGGCTAAGGGCTGCGCATATTTATCCTGATAAGTAGTGGCTCCGTCGAAATTAAGAGTATAGAATCTGCCCGTTTCCAGATTATAGAAACGGATGGTTTTCTGATCCTTATCGCTGCCCACATATATAGCGGTATCCAGCGAATCGTAATTACCGGGAGTAGCGGGAATAAAACCCGTTTCCGTGTAATCCCTGGGATCGTCCTGCGCGCCGAAGGGTGTGCTGCAGCCGCAGAGCAGTAATATCGTTATGAGTGCTAATAAACTAATCTTTCTTATCATTTACAAAATGCTCCAGAAGATATTGCTTATCGTTATGCTCAGGTTCGTCCAGCACATCCTTAAGCATAGCCTCCAGTATCTGTCCCATTTCAGGGCCGGGGCTGATGCCGGCATCCATAAGATCCCTGCCTTTTACAGCCAGGTCCTTTATGTTCAGGCACTGCTTTTTTTCAAGTATGCCGGTGTAAAGGCTGCGAAGCTGTTCTAAGCGCTCCAGTTTCTCAGTGCGCTGGTAATCGCTCTGCGCCAGGCAGTCTGCCTCATTTACAAAAAACAGCAGCGGGAAGCATTCTTCACCGGCTTTGTTTATGGCCCGCCGCAGGTTCCTTTCTGTGGCGGGGTAGCGGTCTTCATGGTTTTCGACCAGACGGATCACATTTCGTATGGTATCGTTATCATATTTGAGCCGGCGCAGTATCTCATCGGCCATGCGGGCTCCCAGCTGCGGGTGGCCTTTAAAGTGCGCCACTCCATCCGCATCAATAGTCTTAAGCTGCGGCTTTCCTATATCGTGCAGCAGCATGGCAAGCCGCAGTATGCGCAGCGCGCGGGTATATTCATCTCCGGCATACATTTCCCTTAACAACGCGGTATTGATGGTTTCAAGCGAGTGAAGTATATGTTCGCCTACGCTGTACATATGATGGGGATTTTCCTGGGTGGTGGTCATAGCGGGATCCCATTCCGGAAGAAAGTACTTAGTCAGGCCGCTTTCATAAAAAAGTTTAAAGCGGTAAGGATGATCGCTCATCAGCAGTTTTTCGGTTTCGACTCTTATGCGTTCCGCACTGACATGTTTTATGTTGGGGGCCAGCTCTTTTATTGCAGCCCGGGTTTTTTCATCTATGTCGGCGTTAAGCTGCGCAGAAAAACGGATAGCGCGCATCATCCTGAGAGCATCTTCGGTAAAACGTTCCTTTGCATCGCCCACGCAGCGTATAACGCCGGAACGCAGATCCTCAAGCCCGCCGTGCATGTCAACAATGCCTTTGCCGGGGGCGTATGCCATGGCGTTTATCGTAAAATCCCTTCGCTTTAAGTCTTCTTCGAGACTGGCGGTAAACGCTACATCCTTTGGATGTCTGCAGTCCTCGTATACTCCGTCGATGCGGTAGGTGGTCACCTCAAAGCCCTGCTGCAGACCGTTTTCACGCATCAGCACGGTTACCGTGCCGTGTTTTATGCCTGTATCCACGGTGCGTTTAAAAACGGCTTTTACCTGCTCGGGAAGCGCAGAAGTGGTGATATCCCAGTCACAGGGATCTTTTCCCAGTATGCAGTCTCTTACGCATCCGCCTACTATATACGCTTCATATCCGGCTTCGTTAAGCTTCTGTATTATACTGCGGGCTCCGGCCGGTATCTTTTCATCAAAATTCATTTATTGCCTCGATAACTGTCTGCTGTTCTTCCCTTGTTATGCCGTTATACATGGGGATGGACAGAACGGTCTTTGCATATTCTTCGGTAACAGGCAGGCTTCCTTCTTTAAGTCCAAGGAAAGCATAGGCCTTTGAAAGATGGGGCGGGATGGGGTAGTGTATTATGGTATCTACGCCCTTTTGCTTTAAGTGTTCCGCAAGGGCATCCCTTTCACTGCAGCGTATCACGTACTGGTGATATACATGTTCCGCGCCCTCACGGCAGACGGGCTTTATTACCCGGGGATTGTTTATGCCGGCATCGTATACGGCTGCTGCGGCTTTACGCTCAGCGTTAAGCTCTTTTATATGAGAGAGTCTCACGTTAAGCAGCGCCGCCTGCATTTCGTCAAGTCTGGAATTGACGCCCAGTTCTTCATTATGATAACGCACGCTGCTGCCGTAGTTGCGCAGCTGCCTGATATGCGCGGCGTATTCTTCGTTATCGGTGATCACGGCGCCGCCGTCGCCAAAACAGCCCAGATTCTTTGAAGGATAGAAGGAAAAGCAGCCTATATCGCCTATACTGCCGCTCATCTTATCGCCTGCATATGCGCCGTGTGACTGGGCGCAGTCCTCTATCATTTTCAGCTTATGTTTATCGCATATGGCTTTTATCTCTGCGGTCCTTGCAGTCTGTCCGTACAGATGCACCACCATCACGGCCTTTGTGCGCGCTGTGATATGTTTCTCTATCTGCGCCGGATCGAGCTGATAGTATTCATCCGGTTCGACGAATACCGGTGTTCCGCCGGCGGCGCTGATTCCCATTGCGCTGGCTATAAAGGTATTGCCCTGCACTATTACTTCGTCGCCTGCGGATATGCCTATGGCGCGGCAGGCCAGGCTCAGAGCATCCAGCCCGTTACCGCAGCCTATGCAGTATCTGCTGCCGGTGAAAGCAGCATAAGCATTTTCGAAATCTTCCAGCTCTTTTCCTAATATATAGCGGCCGCTGCGCAGTACCCTTAAAGCAGCCGCTTCAAATTCTTCCTGATATCTGTAAAAACCCCGGTCAAGCCGGTTTGGCATGATATTTTCCACTTAAGATCTCCCAAACTTTATCTGATGATGCTTTGTTAAAAAAGAAAATCTCCCTGAAAAACAGGGAGATATGCCATCACACACTTATTCCTTGTATTATTCTATGTCAATCCCCTGGGCTCTGATGTATTCCATCACATCGCCTACGGTCTTTAAATTCTCAAGCGCTTCGTCTTCAAATTTGATGCCGTACTCATCTTCAACGGCAGTGATCAGATCGAGAAGCTCAAGTGAATCGGCTCTGAGATCTTCCTGAAAGGATGTATCTTCATTTATATCCACTCCGTCTGAAAGATGAAGCTGTTCTCTTATCATCTCTGCAACTTTTTCTAACATGATAACCTCCTGCAAATGTTAATGTTTCCGCTTTTCTATTAGAGAGTATATGCATAGTATTATTGTTTGTCAACACCAATTTTAAGGTAGTATATTCAATAAAAATGTGCTATACTGAATCAGTTATGGGTGGTATTTATTGTCTTATGGGAAAAAGCGCCAGCGGCAAGGACAGTCTTTACAGAAAACTGTTTGAATGCGAAGGCTTGGATTTTCATCCGCTGGTCACATATACAACACGCCCCATAAGGGCGGGTGAAACTGAGGGATTGGAGTATCACTTCACGGATATCCCGGGCATGAAAAAGCTGGATGAGCAGGGACGCATCATCGAGTCCAGGGTTTATCATACCGTTCACGGCGACTGGTATTATTTCACTGCCGATGACGGGAGTATCGATATCAAAAGATTCAATTATCTGATGATCACTACGCCCGAAGCTTTTTCCAAATTGAGAGCATATTACGGGAAAGATACGGTCCATCCGATATATATAGAAGTGGAAGACGGACTGCGGCTCTTCAGGGCGCTAGAGCGTGAGCGCAGCCAGACGGAGCCCAAGTATAAGGAAATGTGCCGCCGCTTTTTATCGGATTCGGAAGATTTTTCCGACGAGAATCTTAAGAATGCAGGCATAGAAAAACGCTTTTACAATACAGATATGGACAGCTGCCTTAAGGAGATAAAGGAATGGATCCTATCAGTATAGCCAGGTTGACCCAGGCGCAGCCGACAGAGGCGACAGCTCCTGTCGAAGCGAGGGACGATACCTTCAAATTCATACTGGCCAGTAATATCGGTGAATCGGAGCTTCAGGAAAAACTCACAAGCCTGATGAGTGAGATCACTTCCCAGGGTGAGAGGCTTTCCAAGCGCAAAGATATCAGGGATATGAAGCGTTACCGCGGACTCATCAAGGAGTTCCTGAATGAAGTCGTGAACCGTTCGCATGAATTCTCACGTGAGAATTTTCTTGATAAACGCGGAAGGCACAGGGTATACGGCATAGTGCGTCTGGTTGATGAGAATCTTGATGCGCTTGCGCAGGAGCTCTGCAAGGAAGAAAAAGATAACATGGAAGTTCTGGCAAAGATTGGCGAGATACGCGGACTCTTGCTGGATCTGTTCACATAAGGGGGGAAGGATATGGCATTTTCGGACATTGTAGGACAGAGCCTTATAAAGGAACAGCTTCAGGGCGCCATAAGGAGCGGAAAGATCGGCCATGCTTATATTATCTGCGGAGAAAACAGGAGCGGAAAAGAGTTCATAGCCAAGACCTTTGCGCAGGCGCTTTTATGCGAGAAACCCACGGATGATCCGGACAAGGGGCTGGAAGCTTGCGGCGAATGTCATTCCTGCCGGCAGGCAAGAGCCATGTCGCACCCCGATATCATATATGTAACTCACGAGAAGCCCAATACCATAGGCGTTGACGATGTGCGCCAGGGCATAGGCGAGACCGTACAGATAAAGCCTTACAGCAGTTCGCACAAGATATACATAATCGAAGAGGCAGAGAAGCTTTCACCCCAGGCGCAGAATGCGCTGCTGCGCACACTGGAGGAGCCGCCGGAATATGTAGTATTCCTGCTGCTTACTACAGGCACGGGCACGCTGCTTCCCACGATCATAAGCCGCTGCAATGTATTGCAGATGCGTCCGGTACAGGATGATGAGATGCGGCATTACCTGATCAGCACACTGCATGTTCCCGAGAGCCGCGCAGAGATATGCATTGCTTTTGCGCGGGGAAATGTGGGACGCGCCAAGGCGCTGGCGTCCAGCGAGGATTTTGACAAGATAAGGACCGGCGCTCTCTCCCTTCTTAAGAATATCAGGGAGATGGACACTGCCGAGGTAATGGAAGCCTTAAAGCAGATCAGGGAATACGGCTTTGACATAAACGATTATCTGGATATAATGGCTGTGTGGTACAGGGATATACTGCTCTTTAAGGCCACTCACGATATGAACCATCTTATCTTCAGGGATGAGATAACAAATATAAAAAAGGCAGCACAGTACAGTGATTACGAAGGCATAGAGGAAGTGATCAGAGCACTTGAGGTGGCGAAGAACCGTCTGCGTTCATCGGCTGATTACGAAATGACCATGGAACTGCTGCTCTTAACGATACAGGAGAGTTAGTTTAGATGAAGACCATAGTAGGCATACGATTCCGCACCGGAGGCAAGGTATATTTTTTTGATCCGGGAGATCATAATATAAAAAGAGGCAGCCACGTTATAGTGGAAACCGCCAGAGGCGTGGAATACGGCACCGCTGTCGGGGAACCCAGACAGATAGAAGACGATAAGTTTAACCAGCCTTTAAAGCCCATCATCCGCATGGCTACTCAGGAGGATGATGAGATCGACGAAGAAAACCGTAAAAAAGAAAAGACAGCCATCCCCATCGCAAAGGAAAAGATCCGCGCCAGAGGCCTGGATATGAAGCTTATCGATGTGGAATATACTTTTGACCGCAATAAGGTAGTATTTTATTTTACGGCTGACGGCCGCGTGGATTTCCGTGAGCTTGTAAAGGATCTGGCCAGCCAGTTCCGTACCAGGATAGAGCTGAGGCAGATAGGAGTACGTGACGCCACAAAGCTTCTGGGCGGGCTGGGCAGCTGCGGCAGGGTTCTCTGCTGCCATTCCTATATGTCGGATTTTATACCCGTATCTATCAAGATGGCAAAGGAACAGGGGCTTTCCTTAAACCCCGGCAAGATCAGCGGCATGTGCGGCAGACTGATGTGCTGCCTTCAGTATGAAGCGGATACTTATGCATATCTTAACCGGCGCCTTCCCCGTATCGGCGATGAGGTGACCACTCCTTACGGCACAGCCGGTGTTGTTCAGAGCGTGGATGTGCTGCGTCAGAAAGTCCAGGTCATCGTTGATGTCAATGATGAGAAGGAGATGGAAGAATTCGGCGTGGAAGAACTTAAGTTTACCAGACGCTCACACAATAATAACAAGAAAGACAACCGTAACCAGGAGAAGCTCTCAAAGGAAGAGCTGCAGGAATTAAAGAAGCTGGAAAAGCCGGAAGATTAAGCCATGGAGAGACTGGACGATCTGCAGCTTTCGGGATTGAAGATCCTGCAGGACACGGAGCGTTTCTGCTTTGGCATGGACGCCGTGGTCTTATCGGGCTTTGTGAAGGTAAAGAAAGGCGCCCGTCTTCTGGATATGGGTACCGGTACAGGCATACTGCCGCTGCTGCTTTCCGCAAAGACGGAGGCTTCGGAGCTTGTAGGTCTGGAAATACAGGATGAAAGCGCCGATATGGCGGCCAGGAGCGTTGAACTAAACGGCCTGGACGGGCGGGTGCGTATAGTAAAAGGCGATATTAAGGAAGCAGGTAAGATTTTCGGTCCTGCTTCTTTTTCGTGTGTATGTTCCAATCCGCCATATATGGCGGCGGGCAGCGGACTCACCAATCCGGACAGTCCGCTGGCCATAGCCAGGCATGAGATATTATGCTGCTTTGAGGATGTTGTGAAGCAGAGCTTTATAGTGCTGCCCCATGGCGGCAGTCTTTTCCTGGTGCACAAGCCGGAACGCCTTTCGGAGCTTTTATGCACTCTTTCCGCCTGCCGCATGGAGCCCAAGCGTCTGCGCATGGTGCATCCTTTTGTCGACAGGGAGCCTTCTATGGTGCTGATAGAAGCTGTCAAGGAAGGGCGCAAAGGCATGAAGGTGGAAAAACCGCTTATATTATATGAAGAAAAAGATGTCTACAGCGAGGAAATGAGGAGGGATTATGGCTTCTGAATGCGGTATGCTTTATCTTTGCGCAACTCCCATAGGTAATCTGGGTGACATTACTTCCAGAGTGCTTGAGACGCTTGCAGCTGTTGATATCATAGCTGCGGAGGATACCCGCGGCAGTCTTAAGCTTTTAAATCACTTTGGGATAAAGACGCCTCTTACCAGTTATCACGAATATAACAAATATGATAAAGCCAAAACCCTGATCGCAAAGATGAGGGAAGGGCAGGATATAGCGCTTATAACCGACGCGGGCACGCCCTGCATTTCCGATCCCGGCGAAACGCTGGTTGCCATGTGCATAGAAGAAGGCATAAAGGTAAGCAGCCTTCCGGGGCCGGCGGCATGCATCACGGCGCTTACGCTTTCCGGACTGGGGACAAGACGCTTTTGCTTTGAGGCCTTTCTGCCTTCGGATAAAAAGGAACGCAGGCGCATACTGGGTGAGCTTAAGGATGAAACGCGCACCATTATCATATACGAGGCGCCACATCATCTTAAGGCGACCCTGGACGATCTGTATGAGGCGCTGGGAGAGCGTAAGGCTGCGCTCTGCCGTGAACTCACAAAGCGTTTTGAAGAAGTGCAGCACATGACCCTGGGCTCGGCTATAGCATTCTATAAGGAGAACGAACCCAGGGGAGAATATGTGCTCGTTATAGAAGGGCGGGATCCGGAGGATATAGCGCGGCAGCAGCGCGCGTCATGGGACGATATTTCCATAGCTGATCATGTGGCGCAATACGAAGCGCAGGGCATGGATCATAAAGCTGCCTTAAAGCAGGCAGCCCTGGACCGCGGGATCCCCAAGCGGGAAGTGTATGATGCGGTCCATAAGGGCTGAGTCGTTAAAAAAACTGTATTTTGCTAAATTTCAATATGCAAACTTAACAAAAATACTGAGAAATACAGTATAAAACCACCACAGCTTGCGAAAACAGCCCGAAAAATCACATTATATTGTGGCAAAGTATTGACAAATAAGGCAAAAACGAATATAAAAGTACATGTAGCTTTTTTCAAAGAAGCGACAGAAAACACATATCAGTAGGAGGATATAGTATAATGAACAAGACAGAATTAGTTGCTGCAATCGCAGAGAAGGCAGAGATCTCCAAGAAGGATGCAGAGGGCGTTGTAGCAGCATTTACCGAGATCGTTACCAAGGAGCTTAAGAAGGGTGGCAAAGTTCAGTTAGTAGGCTTTGGTACTTTCGAAGTTACCAAGAGAAGCGCACGCAGCGGACGTAACCCTCAGACCGGCGAGACCATGAAGATCGCTGCTTCCAAGGCACCCAAGTTTAAGCCCGGTAAGGCTTTCAAGGATGCTATCGGCTGATAATAGTCTGTAGTTGATTTTATTCAGGGTGCGCGTAAAGTGCACCCTTTTTATTTGCGCAGGTGGCTCAGAGCCTCTTGAAGGAAATGGGAGAGATCGTATATGAGATTGGACAAATATCTGAAAGTATCGCGTCTGATAAAACGCCGCACCGTAGCTAACGAAGCCTGTGATGCAGGACGTGTGATGATCAATGACAAAGTGGCCCGCGCCTCTGCGGAAGTAAAGGCCGGAGACATAATAACCATTGCTTTTGGAAACAGGGAAACAAAGGTGAAGGTGCTAAACGTACAGGAGAGTATCCGCAAAGAGGATGCCGATAATATGTACGAGTATGTGAGCGGCTGAAGCGGGAGCTTTTTGAAGGGCTTATTTTCGGATGAGCTCGACGCAGTCACGGCGGCGTATTGCGTGTAAACGGTGGGGAAGGTCCAGCATCTTGCCGGTAGAAAGGGCAAACAGGCCGCAGAGCACATCGATATGGATGCCGGAAATATCCTTTGCATAGCCGCTGACATATTCCATGCATTTAAGCGCCAGCCTTTTTTGTAGATAGGGGTGGAGCGCCATGAAGGCTGCGCGGTCGATGCTGATGCCGTCGGGTATGTCGCTGACGCAGGCTTTGAAAGCGCTGTCAAGTCCCGATGCGATATAGTCTTCGGCGGACCTTAGCTGTGCGGCGGCGCTGTGTATATGTTCCGCAGCGCGTTCGTTTATCTGTGAAGCTGCCATCGGCAGCAGTATATTTCTTATGCGGTTTCGCTCATAATCATTGCTTAAGTTGCTTTCGTCGGTGCGCCAGTTAAGAGCGGCGCTTTTTAAATATTCTTCTATTTCAGAGCGCGATATATCCAGCAGAGGTCTGATCAGGGTATAGCTGCCCATAGGCTGCAGGGGGCGTATTCCGCCCAGGCCTTTAAGTCCGCTTCCGCGGAAAAGATTATGCAGCACGGTCTCGGCGTCATCATTCAGGTTATGTGCCACAGCCAGGCGGCGCTTGGAAGGATCGGGCTCGATGCTGCAGAGCTTGTCTTCAAAGGCGCGGTAACGCAGTATGCGGGCGGCTTCTTCCGTAGAGAGGCCTTTTTCGGCTACCAGGGCATTTACATCGACATCCTTAAGTTCAAAAGGGACAGAGAGTTCGCTGCATAGGCTGCGTACGAATGCAGCGTCTTCATCGGCGCTCTCCCGCAGATGATGGTGGATATGCATGACACTTAGTCTGACCGGGCTGTCTTTATACAGCTCGTGAAGCAAAATAAAAAGGCAGAGGGAATCGGCTCCGCCGGAAACCCCGCAGATCACGGTGTCATCCGGTCCGATCAGCCCCTGCTCAGTGATAGCACGGCGGACTTTTTCTTTCAGATCCATGCTCATTTATCCTTCTGGAAGATTATCTCGCCCTTATATACATAGCCAAGTTTTTCCTTGGCAACCTGTTCGGCGTATTTTTTTGTATGCGTGAAGGTTTCAAACTCATCCAGGCTGACCTTGCGTTCCTGCTCGTATGATAGCTTCTGGTCGAGCAGGGACATCTCACGGTCAAGCTGCCTTTGCTGTTTCTCCAGAGTATAGCTGTTGTAGCCAAACATGCAGACGGTAGCTGCAAAGATGAACAGCACCAAAAAGATGCCCAGAAGGCCACCTTTTTTTTCTTTACGGAAAGCAACTTTATTCTTCTTTTTTCGAGAAGAAGCCATAGGATCCCCCATGTTTACATAAATACACATATATAATAAACTCAGCCCAATATCCGTGTCAACCACAGCATCTTGTACACACATTGGGGAGAATGCCCAATATATAAGGAAAGGGGAAGACACCGGGGCATCCGCTGCATACAATGCTTGCTATATTTGCCGTTTTTGTATATAATAAACCCTGTTTTTATAGTATTTTAGGGAGCGTTTGCAATGAAAAGATCGAGTTACAGCATAGTATTTCTTATTATCATTATCCTGCTTGCAGCTGCCATATGGATCAGCTTCTCTACCAAGAGAAATAACAATTATACATATGATGATTATAAGACAGCGGTCAAAGCCGGAGATGTATTGAGCATCACTATCGAGCAGAATAAGGAAGTGCCTACAGGTACTGTTTATGTGCTCACCAAGGATTATGTATCGCGTCACTTTAACGCGACTGATGTCAGGGAGATCGAGTCTGAGGCGCGCGAGCTGGGTATACCCGTAAGGATCGATGATGTTCCGAAGGACAACTGGTTTGTGATGTATGTGCTGCCAAGCCTTCTGGTCCTTATAATCTTTGTATTTATATACAGCAATATGATGAACAGCCAGAACGCGGGCTCGACGGGCAACAGGATGATGAACTTTGGCAAGAGCCGCGCACAGATGGTAACGGATTCCAAGGTTACCTTTGAAAATGTGGCCGGTCTTAAGGAAGAGAAAGATGATCTGGATGAGGTGGTGGATTTCCTTAAAGATCCCGGCAAATATACGGCGCTGGGGGCCAGGATCCCCAAGGGCATACTGCTGGAAGGCCATCCCGGAACAGGTAAGACCCTGCTGGCAAAGGCCATAGCCGGCGAGGCAAAGGTGCCGTTCTTCTCCATATCCGGATCGGACTTTGTTGAGATGTTCGTAGGTGTCGGCGCAAGCCGTGTCAGAGACCTCTTTGAGGAGGCAAAGAAGAACGCGCCCTGTATAGTGTTTATTGACGAGATCGATGCCGTAGCCCGCAGGCGAGGCGCCGGCATGGGCGGCGGACATGATGAACGCGAGCAGACCCTGAACCAGCTTCTGGTTGAGATGGATGGTTTCGAGGCAAATGAAGGCATAATCGTAATGGCGGCCACCAACAGGGTTGATATACTGGATCCCGCGATCCTTCGTCCCGGCCGTTTTGACAGGAAGATCACCGTTGGTCTTCCGGATGTTCAGGGCCGTGAGGACATCCTTAAGATCCACGCAAAGAATAAGCCGCTGGCCGATGATATCGACTTAAAGCAGCTGGCAAGGACCACCTCCGGTTTTTCAGGCGCCGATCTTGAGAATCTTCTTAATGAAGCTGCGATCAAGGCAGCTAAGGAAAACAGGGCATTCCTGAATGATGAGGATATTAAGAAGAGCTTTATAAAAGTGGGCATAGGCACAGAGAAGCGCAGTCATATCATTACCGAGCATGATAAGAAGATCACGGCTTATCATGAATCCGGCCATGCCATACTGATGCATCTGCTGCCCCTTACCGGGTCGGTATATACCGTATCTGTAATACCTACCGGCGAAGGCGCTGCCGGTTATATGATGCCTGTTCCGGACAATGATGATATGCACCAGACAAAGGAGCAACTGCGCCAGCGTCTTATGGTATCATTGGGCGGACGTATCGCGGAGGAGCTGATATTCGGAGATGTATCAACAGGCGCGTCTGCGGACATCAAGAATGTTACAAAGATCGCCCGCAGCATGGTGACCCGTTTCGGCATGTCTTCCCTGGGCCTGATCTGCTACGAGGATGATGATAATGAAGTATTCCTGGGCAGGGATCTGGCGCATGCAAAGACCACCAGCGAGGCAAAGGCTGCCGAGATAGATGCAGAGGTTAAGCGCATTATAGACGAATGCCATGAAGAAGCTACCCGTATACTTAAGGAGAATATGGATATTCTTCATTCCTGCGCTCAGCTGCTGATAGAGAAAGAACGCATCAACAGGGAGGAATTCGAATCCCTTTTTGCAAAGACGGTATGAGGCTGGATAAGTATCTGGCTGACATGGGCGCAGGCAGCCGCAGTCAGGTTAAGCAGCTGATAAAGAAGGGCGCAGTGCGCATAAACGGAAAAACAGCAAATGATCCCGGAGCAGCAGTTACCGGCGCCGATACAGTAGAATGTAACGGCGCGGTGATAAACTACAGGGATCATTTTTATTTTATGCTCAACAAGCCTGCGGGAGTCATTACGGCGACGGAAGATGACAGGCAGAAGACCGTGCTGGATCTGTTCCCCGAAAATATCAGAAAAAGGCTCTTTCCTGTAGGACGGCTGGATAAGGATACCGTAGGACTTCTTATCATCACCGATGACGGACAGCTGGATCATGAGCTTATGGCGCCGTCGCATCATGTTGACAAGCGCTATCTGTTAAAAACAGACAAGCCGATGGATGAAGAGGATACTGCAGCATTTAATGAAGGGATCGAATTAAAAGACGGGACTGTATTCAGGGCGGCAAAGCTGGATATAGATCC
>CADAHD010000008.1 GCA_902787595.1 uncultured Lachnospiraceae bacterium | reverse complement strand
AGTAAAGCAGTATGGTATACCAGTAATACATTCTTACGGATATGTTATCCGGCTTGACCA
Organism: uncultured Lachnospiraceae bacterium; assembly: GCA_902787595.1. The sequence continues at coordinate 30,531 of CADAHD010000008.1, read as the reverse complement.
CCAGGTGCGCCAGATCCCATTTCTCGTATTCGTCTTCCCTTACTATAAAACGCGGTCTGTATTTTTCGTATATATCCGTGCCGCGGAGCGGAGTCAGCGGCTGAAGATTTACAAATATAAGTCCCAGCTTTTTGATCCAGCGGTAGAGCGCATCGAAATCCTCCTTAGTCCAGTCAAGTCCCAGTATGAAAGTCCCGTAACACTCCACATCATATTTCTTAAGTATGCCCGCGGCCTTTTCATTAATGGCCACATTGGTACGTTTGTTGTAATCATCCAGCTGCCGGCTGTCGCAGGACTCAAGCCCAACTATCACGGCCCGCAGCCCCACCTGCTTAAAGCGCTTTATCACGTCTTCATTTGCTGCTATAAAATCAGCCCTGCCGTAAATAAGATACTTTTTGTGAATGTGGTTTTCTTCCAGCATATCGCAGAACTTAAGTATGCGGTCGCGTCCCACAAGGAAATCATCATCAACTATATATATCTCTGATTCCTTTATCTGCTTAAGCTCGCAGATTATATCCTCAAGCGTTCTGGCAAAATACTGATCGTCCGTTATCTGCCTGCAGAAACAGAACTTGCAGTTATACGGACAGCCGAAGGAAGTTTTTATCAGGCTGCAGTTACGGTGGAACATGTAGTAATACTTCGCCCTGTATCTTTTAACTTTGTTCCTGTCGGGATACAGATATTTAAATGTGGTATCCTTTTTAGGCGGCTTGCTCCCCGAATGATAAACACACTCCGGCTCGCTGTTTTCCTTTCCTTCAAGCTTGTTAAGTATCTCAATGAATTCCTTTCCTTCAAGCTTGTTAAGTATCTCAATGAAAGTGCGGATACCGTTAGCGCGGATTATATAATCTATATACTTTGATTCAAAATCTCCGGGATTAACCTCTGCATGCACGCCGCCGACTATGGTCACGATCTTTTTATCAACAGCCTTCGCCTGCCTTGCGTAATCCTTTATTATATTTACATGGGAAATATAGCCTGTAATGCCCACAACATCAGGCTTAAGACGCTCTACAAACCAGGAGACGCTGTGGCGCTCCAGTATCATATCGACAATGATGCACTTATGTCCCAGAGCCTCGATATTGGAAGAAATATACTCAAGTTCAAGAGGCTCGCAGATCATCACGTTCTGCAGACCTATCGTTTCCTTATGCGGTTTTGGACGGAAGAGGAGTACTTTCATATTTCTTTCTCAAATACTACATACTTCTTATACAATGAATCGCAGGCTGCGCGGCAGAAACTGTTGGAATCGTCATTATCCTCCAGCACCCATGAGGTTTCGATGCGTTTGTAGCCCTGATCCTTTATAAGATTAAAAGCTTTGTATATTAGCGCTGCCGGAAGCCCGCGCCCGCGGTACTGCTCCAGCACGCCGTATTCCATGACCTTTGCCGTCCTTATCCTGCGGCCTGCCATGATGTTCTTGAAAAAGTGCTTTGTGCCGAATGCTTCTCCACGCGCAGCCAGCTCATTAAAATCCGGGTACCACATGATAAAGCCTACCGGCTCGTCATCCTTAAAAGCAAAAATAAGCGAGTCTTCTTTCATAAAAAGGAAAAGCTCTTTAAGCATTTCCTTATCATCTTCATAATCCCTGCAGTAGTAATACTTATGATCCTTAAAGCAGTAATTGTTCAGATCCGTATATATCTTTGAATATCTGTCAAATTCCTTTTTATCAAAATAACGGAAATCATAATTTTTATCTATGCGCTCTATAGCCCGGCTGAAGCGCTCGAGTCTGTCGTCATAATGATTCACAACATATGAATTAAGCCTCACTTCATCGAAGCCTGCTTTTCTGAAATAATCATTGTAATACATCGGATTGCCCGGAGATGAAAAAGAATTGCGTTCTTCAAAATGCGAATCAAGAAGACCCAGACCATAATTAACATGGCCGTTAAGACCTACAACCATTTTTTTGCAGTTAAGACGCCTGCCATACTCCGCTGTGATATCCGTGAGCATGGCCACAGCCTTTTCCCGGTGCGGAAGGCTTTCAAAGAAACATAACTGTATATATTCCGGAAGCTGCGGCGCATATACTATAAAGCCCTGACAGAGTATGCCACCGTCATCCGAAGAAACGCTGACCGGATAATAAGTGATATTCTTTGTGAAATGAAGCTTAGATGAAAAGATCTCGCAGAGCATGAAATAATTACCGTCTATATAACGCCTCGCGCCGCTGTACAGATTTTTTCTGAAGCGCAGGAAATCCCTCTGCTCATTTAAAGACTTTGCTACCGTGATCTTCATAACCATATCCCCAAAACATTTTAATAAGTTTACCAAAAAAAGGGCTAAAAAACAAGTCAACAGCCCCTTGGAGCTGTTGACAGGAAGGTACTGAAATATTGTATAAGACAGCTCAGGTAAGAGCTGCTGTTATGATAGCCATGGAATATACCTCAAGAGCGTTACAGCCGCGTGAGAGGTCATTTACCTGAGCGTTAAGTCCCAGCAGTATGGGACCGTATGCTTCAAAATTACCCATGCGCTGCGCTATCTTATAGCCCAGATTGCCCGCATTGATATCGGGGAAGATAAATGTATTTGCATAGCCTGCCACAACGCTTCCGGGCGCTTTCTGCCTTGCCACGCGGGGGGATACGGCTGTATCAAACTGAAATTCGCCGTCAATGGGCACATCAGGGAACTCTTCCTGAGCCTTGGCAGCCGCATTTCTCATCTTATCAACGGAATCGCCTTTACCTGAGCCCCTGGTCGAATAGCTTAAGAATGCAACCTTGGGGTCGATGCCGAATATACGCGCACACTTGATGGTCTCACCGCATATCTCAACGAGCTCATCTTCCGAAGGCTGAATATTTATGGCGCAGTCTGCCATAGCCAGCACTTCGTTCTCACCGGTAGCGCCGGGGCGCACCAGTATGAAGCAGGAAGAAACAATGGAATTTCCGGGCTTGGTCTTGATTATCTGCAGCGCGGGTCTTACCGTATCTGCAGTGGAATAGGTGGCGCCGCCCAGCAGGCAGTCAGCTATGCCCATCTTGACCAGCATGGTGCCGAAGTAGTTGCGCTGCAGCATCATCTTCTGGGCCTTCTCTATCGTCATGCCCTTTTCCTTGCGGATCTCATAAAACTCATTAGTCACTTCCTCTAGCCTGTCATAGTTGACGGGATTGATTATCTTTGCGCCGCGGATATTATAACCTGCATCCTCCGCAGCATTTGCGACCGTCTGCTCATCCCCCAGCAGAATGGGAGTCAGGAAATTGCTGGCCAGAAGGCGTGAAGCCGCCTCAAGGATACGGGGATCCTCACCTTCGGTCAGTACTATAGTCTTAGGATTCTCTTTCAATTTCTGTATCATTGCGCCAAATCCAAACATCTCTATTTCCTCCTGTTATATGGATACTGTTTTCAGGTAGTGCTTCTTGCTATCAGATCGCAGCTTACGCTGAACCTGCGTCTTGCGTTTTCCCCGTCATCGCCAAGCCTGCATATAAGATTCTCTACAGTGACCTTGCACAGCTTTTCAGCATGATTATCTACACTTGATAATTCGGGCATACAGGCCTTTGCCAGCCCGGAATCATTATATCCCACTACAGCCAGATCCTCCGGAATCCTTAAGCCTTTTTCAAGGGCATATTTAACAACTCCCACAGCGATGGTATCATTAGCGGCTATGACTGCATTAAAGGATATATCGCTTTTATCCGCCAGAAATGCCTTAACGCCTTCTATGCTGTTTTCAACATAATAATGATGCGGCGTAAGACTGTTGCTCTTCATAGCCTGTTCGTAGCCGGTCCTTTTCATTACGGAACTGTAGGAATGGGAATCGGTAAGGAAGATCATATCCTTGTATCCCTTCCTTATAAGCATTGATGCTGCATTATATTCTGCAGTATCATCTTCTGCCACGGCGCTGTATATATTATCGCCTTCCACTACGCCGTTGATGACAAACACAGGCACCTGCTTTGCCGCTTCTCTTATATACTCGGTCTCGCCGGGATCGTTTCCCTTACCGGCATAGGTACTGCCAACCAGAATGAGCGCATCTATATGCTTTGATAAGAGCATGCGCGTATGTATTTTCTTTCCTTCCAGCGAAAAACCGCTGCAGCTCAAAAGGCAGTGGTACTGATACTCTGCAAGATCCTTTTCCAGATATGCCACCGCAGACGACATATAGATATCCGCGATATCGGGAACCAGTATCCCTACGGTATGCATGGTATTGAGTCCCAGGCCCTGGGCAAATATATTGGGTTCATAACCCACTTCCTCGATAACGCTCATTACCCTGGATCTGGTCTTTTCACTTACCTTATCAGAGTCGTTAAGCACGCGCGAAACCGTGGCTATGGACACACCTGCCATCTTGGCTATGTCATATATATTGACGTTATCTTTCTTCATCCGTATATCTGATCCCAAAACCTCATGAAAGCGCCTGCTCTATGTCGGCTATAAGATCAGTCTTGTCCTCCAGACCGCAGGACATACGCACCAGTCCGGCAGGTATGCCGGCTGCTGCAAGCTGTTCATCAGTCATCTGACGATGCGTGGAGCTGGCGGGATTAAGGCAGCATGTCCTTGCATCTGCCACATGAGTCTCTATGGCAGCCAGTTTAAGCTTCTTCATAAAGGCTTCCGCAGCAGCCCTTCCACCTTCAAGCTCAAAGGATACCACACCGCAGCCGCCGTGTCCGAAATATTTCTGAGCCAGCTCATAATAAGGATTGCTCTTTAAACCGGGATAGTTTACCTTTGTAACTCTAGGGTGTTTCTCAAGGAATTCCGCAACTGCCGTTCCGTTCTCAACATGCCTGGGCATGCGCACATGCAAAGACTCAAGTCCCAGATTAAGATAAAATGCATGCTGAGGCGACTGTATGCTTCCCAGATCCCTCATCAGCTGGGCTGTAGCCTTGGTGATAAATGCGCCTTTTCCGAATTTCTCCGCATAGGTGATCCCATGATAGGAATCATCGGGGGTAGTAAGACCGGGGAACTTGTCCGCATGAGCCATCCAGTCGAAATTACCCGAATCAACTATAGCGCCGCCTACAGCCACTCCGTGTCCGTCCATATACTTGGTGGTGGAGTGCGTAACTATGTCACATCCCCACTCAATGGGCCTGCAGCCTACGGGCGTAGGGAACGTATTATCAACAATAAGAGGGACGCCGTGAGCATGCGCCGCTTTTGCAAATTTCTCGATATCCAGCACAGTAAGCGCCGGATTGGCAATCGTTTCTCCGAATACCGCGCGGGTATTTTCCTTAAAAGCCGCATTCAGCTCTTCTTCGCTGCAATCAGGGCTTACAAATGTCACATCTATGCCCATCTTCTTCATGGTAACCGATATAAGGTTGAAAGTGCCGCCGTAGATAGAAGATGATGATACGATATGGCTTCCGCATTCACATATATTAAAAAGCGCAAAGAAATTAGCCGCCTGACCGGAGGATGTAAGCATGCCTGCCGCTCCACCTTCAAGCTCTGCTATCTTTGCCGCCACATAGTCGTTCGTGGGATTCTGAAGACGTGTATAGAAATATCCGCTTGCTTCCAGATCGAAGAGTTTACCCATATCTTCGCTGGTGTCATGTTGTTCCGATCTTTCTTTCTGACATTGATAGCTCCTCCTGAAAACAAATCTTAACGGATATTGTATCATTATGCTGTCAGAAATGCAAACCCATGCATGCTTTTAGCCGCCCCAAAACAAATACGTATCAGTTCTCCTGAGTCTCGGCATCCGGGGCTTTCTTTTTTTTCTGTTTCTTTTCTTTTTTCAGACTGTCGACCTTGGCTTTATATACTGCTTTAAGCTTTGTTCTCACGCGCGTATAGTACTTATCCAGCTCTTCCATGTCATCAGTGTCCCTCATGATGCCCACATACTGTATCAGCAGATTAATATCCTTTAATAATTCACCCTTCATCTGCCATACCTTGCACTTTCACAGATCACCGTAACTCTCACGAAGTCAACAGCCGCATCTACTTGATAAGCCCTGCTGCTTCCAGGTATATAAACCAGGAAACAAAATTAAAATGTATGAATACCAGCCCCGAAAAGAAGCCCAGCACACCCAGCACGATCCTGTTGTCAAGCATATCCAGCGCCCGGGCATGAAAGGTGGGACCTCGTTCATAAGTGCGTTCGGACAGCATGTCACGAATGACCGCGATCGGCAAAGCAATAATATAAGCTATGATAAAGGGTATGAGCATTGCCAGAAAACTGAGCAGCAGTCTTATGCACCCGTATGCAACGGCCCGCCACAGCGTATCATGAAGATTGAGCTTAAAGAGATTTCTAAACAGGATGCCGTCGCTCTTAAAGATGACTGCCACCAGCATTAAGCCCTCCAGTATCAGCGCTATCCATACAAGTTTGCCCACGAGCCTGGATTCCGAAAGATGCTCATCCCGTATCCTGTATCGTTCGGAAACCTTTCCCTCATAGAGATGCAGATGCCTGCCTATCACAACTTTATTATTTGCTCCCTGTATGACAGAGGTAACCAGAAAAGCGATAACCAGTATGGATCCGCAGCCTTTGGTTTCTTCGCCGAATTTAGCCCTTATCACAGGGAAACGTTCCTTCAGGTTAAGAAAGAAACCGTTGAAGCTCAATTTATATAATTTAAGATATGTTTTTCTAACCTTGAGCCTGTCTTCTTCCGGCAGTTCCATCTTCATTTCACCCGAAAAGAGATCCTCGAACTGCTCTTTAAAATTCTCCGTAAATGAACTGAGCTTCTTTTCTATGCCGTTATCATCTTTTCCACTGTTCTTCGCTCCGTCGCCGGCTGCAAGAACACGAACACCACACAAAACAGGAACAAGAAGCAGTACAAAAAAAACGATACAGATCTTACGTCCCATTGTAGTCCCCCCGATGCGCGACATAACACACACTGCCCTATGTGGGCGCCATCAATCCCCACAGCATTATAACAGATAGCTTTATTATCGTTCAATCCTCTTTCCATAAATTTCTATTACACTATGCCACCAATACACCGCCCACCAGGATATAGCAGGAAGGTATTCCGGCGTTTTCACCCATCGTAGGTGTAAAGCGCTCACCCAGACTTAGGAAAAGATGGGCTTCTTTATATTTTCCGATAGGCGGAATCATGGTGATCTATACGGCAATGCCCCGACTGAAATAGTCTCGAAACCCTTGAAAATAAAGAAAAAAGCACTGTTTCCAGTGCTTTTCTTTGACGTGAGCCACGGGGGAATCGAACCCCCGACAACTTGATTAAAAGTCAAGTGCTCTACCGACTGAGCTAGTGGCCCGTCACGAAGATACAGTTTATCATAAGCGGGCCTGCTTGTCAAATGGTATTTTTTTTGCTAATAGGAACTTCAGTTTATCGCGTCTGTAATACTCTTCACATACTCCCCTATATACTCAGGCGCTTCCTTGCCATGCTTTTCAAGCAGGCGGATAATGGCGCTGCCTATTATCACGCCATCAGCTATGGCGCTCATTTTTGCGGCCTGCTCCGGCGTAGAGATCCCGAATCCTATAGCACAGGGCACATCGGTGTTTTCGCGGATGATCTTTACTATGGAAGCAAGATCCGTCTTTATCTCGCTGCGCACTCCGGTCACGCCCAGACTGGATACCACGTATATAAAGCCTTTGGCTTCCTTAGCTATCATGGCGATGCGGTTTTCGGATGTGGGCGCTATAAAGCTTACCAGCGCCACATCATACTTATCGCAAAGCCCGGAGAATTCCTCCTTCTCTTCATAGGGAACATCAGGCAGTATCAGTCCGTCGATGCCTGTTTCCTTACAGAGCGATATGAACTTCTCTGCTCCATAGGAGTATACCACGTTCGCATAGGTCATAAAAAGCAGAGGGATGGTGATGTCTTTCCTGAGATCCCTGACCATATCAAACACCTTATCCGTAGTGATGCCGCCCGAAAGCGCGCGCACATTGGCCCCCTGTATAACGGGGCCTTCTGCCGTGGGATCGGAAAAGGGAATGCCCAGCTCTATCATATCCGCGCCGTTCTCGACCATGGCGCGCACCGCCGCCTTTGTGGTCTCTATATCCGGATCACCGCAGGTAATAAAAGGGATAAATGCTTTCTTCTTAAATGCTTCTGCTATTCTACTCATTTATGTCTTCTCCTCTGTATCTTGCTATAGCGGCGCAGTCCTTGTCACCGCGGCCCGAGATCGTAATGACTATTATCTTATCCTTATCCATAGCCGGCGCGATCTTTTTTGCATGAGCCACTGCATGAGCGGACTCGATAGCCGGTATTATGCCTTCCGTGCGTGAAAGGTATTCAAACGCCTCTACCGCTTCATCATCGGTAACCGGCACATACTGCGCGCGGCCGGTATCATGCAGCCAAGCATGTTCGGGTCCTATGCCGGGATAATCAAGACCGGCGCTTATGGAATACACGGGAGCTATCTGGCCGTATTCATCCTGGCAGAAATAACTCTTCATTCCATGAAAGATGCCCAGGCGTCCTGTATTTATGGTAGCAGCTGTTTCAAAGCCGTCAATTCCGCGGCCTGCAGCCTCACAGCCTATCAGAGCCACTTCTTTATCTTCAATAAAATTATAGAAGCTTCCCATCGCATTTGAGCCGCCGCCCACACAGGCGATGACCGCATCGGGCAGCCTGCCTTCCTTTTCCAGCATCTGCTGCTTGATCTCTTTTGAGATCACAGACTGAAAATCCCTTACAATAGTAGGGAAGGGATGAGGGCCCATTACAGACCCCAGACAATAATGCGTATCGCTGATGCGGCTGGTCCATTCTCTCATGGCCTCGCTTACGGCGTCCTTAAGCGTTGCAGTGCCGCTCTTTACCGGTATGACTTCCGATCCCAGCAGACGCATGCGGTATACGTTAAGTGCCTGACGCTTGGTATCTTCTTCGCCCATGAACACCACGCACTCCATTCCCATAAGAGCTGCAGCAGTCGCCGTTGCCACGCCATGCTGGCCTGCGCCGGTTTCGGCTATCAGTCTGGTCTTGCCCATTTTCTTGGCAAGAAGCGCCTGTCCCAGCACGTTGTTTATCTTATGTGAGCCGGTGTGATTCAGATCCTCTCTTTTAAGGTAGATCTTTGCGCCGCCCAGATCCTTTGTCATCTTCTCTGCATAATACAGACGTGAGGGCCTGCCGGCGTATTCGTTGAACAGCTCCGTAAGCTCCCTGTTAAACTCGGGATCCGCTTTAAATTTATTGTAAGCTTCTTCCAGCTCTATCACGGCGTTCATCAGAGTCTCGGGTATGTATTGCCCGCCGTGTACGCCAAAGCGTCCTTTCTCGTTAGTCATTGTGTAATCCTCCTATGTATGTGTTGATGAGAATGCAGGGACAGTCCCCTTGTCCTCAAGCCTCCCTGACAGCTTTTACAAACTCTTTCATTTTGACGGCATCCTTATGTCCGCCGCTTTCTATGCCGCTGCTTACATCCACCGCATACGGATGCAGCTTTTCGATGGCGGCGCTTACATTTTCGAGATTCAAGCCTCCCGCCAGGAAATAGGGGCGGCTTATCTTAGCTGCCAGCTCCCAGTCTATGGTCCTTCCACCGCCCTTGCCTGAATCCAGAAGAATATGATCGGCAGTGGATCTTTCGGCTTTTTCGATATCCGCAGGGCCTGTGATCCTTATCGCCTGTATCAGCGGTTTGCCGGTAAGCGCGCGCAGGCGGCTTATATAGGCCTCGTCTTCATCCCCGTGCAGCTGTATAAGATCGATCACACCTGCCTCTGCGATCTCTGCAGCTTTTTCTACCGCCTCGTTTACAAATACGCCCACAGCCATGATATCCGGCGATAACATTTTCTTAAGCTCTGCTGCCGCCTGCTTTGATATGTATCGTTTAGAAGGCTCCCAGAAAACAAAGCCGATATATTCGGGCCTGGTCTCGTTTACGGCAACGATGTCTTCAGGACGGGTCATGCCGCAGAGTTTGATCCTGCTCATGAGAGGCCACCAAAACCCCGAGGACCGTCCCCCCGGTTTTTTAATTCCCGGAGTTTGGCAGTCTTGTCGGCGGCGCGCATGAGCGCCTCGCCTACGAGTACCGCATCGACGCCGGCAGCTCTAAGCGCAGCCACATCCTCAGCCGTACTCACGCCGCTCTCGGATACGAATATCTTATCGGCAGGTATCAGGCTGCGAAGACGCCTGCTGTTGCCCGTATCCACGGAAAAATCCTTCAGATTACGATTGTTCACTCCGATGATGCGGCCGCCTGCATCCAGAGCCGTCTCCGCTTCAGCCTCGTCGTGCGTTTCCACCAGCGCGGACAGCCCCAGCGAATCACTTATCGCAATATACTCCTTTATCTGCTCTTTATCAAGGATCGAACAGATAAGAAGCACTGCGGACGCGCCCAGGGTCTTTGCCTCGTAGATCATATACTCATCCACGGTAAAGTCCTTGCGTATGCAGGGTATGGATACCGCCTGCGTTATCTCCTTAAGATACTCATCGCTGCCCAGAAACCACTTGGGCTCGGTGAGCACGGATATGGCATCGGCCCCCGCAGCCTCATAATCCTCAGCGATCTGAAGATAAGGAAAGTCAGGCGCTATAAGACCTTTAGAAGGCGAGGCCTTCTTGCACTCGCAGATAAAGCTGATGTCCGGTTTCTTAAGCGCCTCTTCGAAAACGAAGCTGCCCTTTGCCATTGCCTCCGCTTCACGGCGCATGCTTTCGGGGCTTATATTCTTTTTCGCCGCAGCCACGCGCTCGCGCGCATGGCCGGCCAGCTGGTCAAGGATAGTCATATGTTTGCTCCTTAGTATGATAGCGATAATTGTTCTCTAACCTGGGCTTTTGTCTATGCCTCAAGTCTTTCAAGATCCTTCGCTTACGCTCAGGATGACCCGGCGCGCTCAGGGTGTCTTTCATGATCCCTTGCAGGCGCTCAGGGTGACTTTATCGGTTACTTACTTCTATTACTTTCTCGAGGGTTTTGTACGCCGCTCCGCTGTCTATGAGCTCTGCAGCCAGCTTAACGCCGTCAGCCATGCTGTCGGCCTTGCCGCCGATGTAGAGAGATGCGCCCGCATTCATAAGGACTGCATCACGCTTGGGTCCTTTCTCGCCCTTAAGTATGGCCTTGGTAATCTCGGCGTTATCAGCAGGCACTCCGCCCTTAAGTTCTTCCTTTGTGCATCTGCTGAATCCGAAATCTTCGGGTTTGATCACATAAGACTTATACCAGCCGTCTCTTATCTCGCTCACTGTGGTAGGCGCGCTCATTGATATCTCATCCAGTTTATCCTGCCCGTAAACCACCATTCCGCGTTTTACGCCCAGGCTTATGAGAACCTGTGTAAGCGGCATTACCAGATATTCGTCATATACGCCCAAAAGCTGCATTGTGGGTCTTCCGGGATTGGTAAGAGGCCCCAGTATATTGAACACCGTGCGGAAGCCCAGCTCCTTGCGGATAGGTCCTACATATTTCATTGAGGTATGATATTTCTGGGCAAAGAAGAAGCACATGCCTGCTTCCTTCAAAAGCTCAATGCACTTTTCAGGCTCCTGCTGTATGTTCACGCCCAGCGCTTCCAGACAGTCTGCGGTGCCGCATAAGGACGAAGCCGCGCGGTTACCGTGCTTAGCTACCTTCATGCCGCCTGCTGCCGCAACCAGCGCGGAAGTTGTGGAAATATTAAAGCTGCCTGCGTTATCTCCGCCGGTTCCCACTATCTCGAATACATCCATGCCGGTATTAACGGGGATCGCATGCTCGCGCATTGCTGCAGCGCATCCTGCGATCTCATCAGTGGTCTCGGCCCTTGCGCTCTTTGTTGAAAGCGCAGAAAGGAACGCCGCATTCTGCGTGGCGGAAGTCTCACCGCTCATGATCTCGTTCATTACGGTATAGGCTTCATCATAGGTAAGGTCTTCTTTGTTCACGATCTTTACGATTGCTTCTTTGATCATTATTGTATCCTCCTTAGATTATTGATAAGATCCTTCGCTTCGCTCAGGATGATAAGCTCTTTAAGCTGCTTTACCCCAGAAAGTTCTTAAGCATCTGCCTGCCTTCCGGTGTCAATATGGATTCCGGATGGAACTGAAGTCCGTAAACCTGTTTGTCCTTATGTTCAACGGCCATTACTTCGCCGTCTTCCGTTCTTGCCGTTACTTTAAGGCAGTCCGGTATGGTATCGGGATCTGCCGCCAGGGAGTGATAACGCGCCACGGGGCTCTTCTCATTACAGCCTTTAAATAAAAGGCTGCCTGTATCCAGCTTTGCCACAGACTGTTTGCCGTGCATAAGCTGCTTTGCATATGTTACCGTTGCGCCGTAGGCCGCGCATATAGCCTGATGCCCCAGGCATACGCCCAGGATGGGGATAACGCCGCCCAGTTCCTTTACGCAGTCTATGATGACGCCGGCATCCTCGGGCCTGCCTGGTCCGGGAGAAAGTATTATCCGTTCCGGTGCCAGAGCCCTTATCTCATCAACTGTCATATCGTCATTTCTGATCACCTTTATATCCGGGTTTATCTCCCCTACCAGCTGATAAAGGTTATAGGAAAAACTGTCATAATTATCGATAAGAAGTATCATCACAGCACCTCGCTTTCCGCGCTCTTAAGAGCCTTTACCACAGCTCCGGCCTTGTTGAGACATTCCTGGTATTCCTTTTCGGGATCCGAATCCGCTACTATGCCTGCGCCTGTCCTTACAAAAACCTTGCCGTTCTTTTTATATGCTATGCGGATGGCGATGCAGGTATCCATGTTACCGCCAAAATCGATGTAGCCTATCGCTCCGCCGTATATGCCGCGTTTACAGTTTTCCAGCTTGCCTATGAGCTGGCAGGCACGGATCTTGGGCGCTCCGGATAAGGTTCCCGCAGGCAGCACCGCTTCTATCGCATCCAGCGCATCCTTATCCTCGCGGATCTCACCACGCACCGTGGAACCTATATGCATAACATGCGAATATCTTTCTATCGAATGAAGCTTTTCAACCTGCACCGTGCCAAACCTGCTTATCCTGCCCAGGTCGTTGCGGCCTAAGTCTACCAGCATGTTGTGCTCTGCCAGTTCCTTTTCATCAGCCAGAAGTTCTTCTTCAAGCGCCTTATCCTCGGCCTCTGTCTTGCCGCGGGGTCTGGTGCCTGCAAGGGGGAAAGTATGGAGTACGCCGTCCTCAAGCTTAACCAGTGTCTCGGGTGATGCGCCCGCAACTTCCACATCGGTGCCGGAGAAGTAGAACATGTAAGGCGAAGGATTGATAGTGCGAAGGCAGCGGTAAGTATTTAAAAGGCTTCCCTCAAAAGGAGCGCTCATCCTGTTTGAAAGCACTATCTGGAAGATGTCACCCTCACGTATATAGCTCTTTCCCTTCTCAACCATCTCGCAATACTGCTCTTTATTAAATAACGGCTCAACCTCACCCAAAAGCTTTCCGGGCTGTTCAACATTCTTTTGGCCGTTCTTTAAAAGCTCTGCCATGGCTTTTAACTCTTCACAGCCCCTTTTATAGGACTCCTCAGGATCATCCAGCTTGATGTTCACGATAAGTATTATCTTCTGCCTTACATTGTCAAAAGCAATAACCTTGTCAAAAAGCATCAGGTCCATATCCTGAAAGCCTTCGCTGTCTTCGGCGTTGCAGCGGGTCGTGGGCTCGCTGTAGGTCAGATAATCGTAAGAGAAATATCCCACAAAACCACCGGTGAATGCGGGAAGCCCCTCTATCTTAGGGCTTCTGTAATGAGACAGAAGCTCTCTCAGATATCCCGAAGGATCGGGCATATCCACGGTCTCCTTCTGACCGTCTGCATACTCTATGCAGCCCTTTGAATCCCTGCAGCTTACAGCCAGCTTGGGATCATATCCCAGAAAAGAATAGCGCCCCCATTTATCCACCGATTGCGCAGATTCCAAAAGATAGCAGTGCTTTGATGCTGCTTTAAGGATCCGCAGTGTCTCGATAGGGGTCGTAAAATCCGAGAGTATCGATGCGCTCAAAGGCAGTACGTCGTATCTCCCGTCTTTTGACAGACGCTTTACTTCTTCAACATCCGGCGTAATATTCATGCTCTCATCTCCTCCTTACTGCATTAAAAAAGTCCCTGACAGAAATATACTTTCTGTCAGGGACGAATAATCTTTTATCCGCGGTGCCACCCTGTTTTGCGACAATACAGCCGCACTCTTTGCGGGATACCAGCATATCCCCGGCAACTGACGTATGCCTACACGTTGCAGAATACTAAGCTCACTGCGCTTTTCCCTGCACCCTCCGCGGCCCATTATGACGGCTTGTTTCTCTTCCGGCTCTCACCATCCCGGATTCGCTGTGGAGGCATCATCGCCTTTACTTCCGCATCATTGGTTTATTAAGCTAGTTACGAATTTTAGCACTGCTTACTCATGATGTCAATATTTTTTTATGCGCAGCTGCCCTCTTCGAGAAGCTTCATCTTCTCGCTGTAATATGCAGGGCTCATATCAAGATAGTGAACATGAGGATTCTCAAAACGCTGTTCCTCTTCCCAGAGCTCGTTCTCAAGCTGCTGTTTTAAGCGGTTTCTTATCACGGTCATGGTCTCGGCTTCCATGCAGCGTTTTCCTTCTTTCATCATGCACTGCTGCATCTCCTTGAAAGTATAATTGTCTACAGGATATTTCTTCCAGGGCTTATCGGGATCGATCAGCGCATTTATGGAAGAAGCCTCCTCATCATGCTTGGCCAGAACATCACAGATGCTGTGTCCATCGGCGTTATATACGCGGTATACCCTCTTAAGACCGGGATTGGTAACCTTTTCGATATTTTCGCTTATCTTGATCCTGGGCTGCATCACACCGTTTTCTTCAACAGCGCAAAGCTTGTAAACAGCGCCAAATACAGGCTCCGACCTGGCTGTGATCATTCTCTCGCCTACGCCGAAGGCATCAATGCGTCCGCCCTGCTCGATGATGGAACGGATGGTATACTCATCCAGCGAGTTGGAAACTACTATCTTTGCTGCGGTAAAGCCTGCGGCATCCAGCATCTTTCTGGCTTTTCTGGAAAGATATGCAAGGTCGCCCGAATCAAGACGTATGCCGTAATTCTTTGACTCTATGCCCTTATCCTTCATCTCCTGAAATACCTTTATGGCATTGGGCACGCCGCTCTTTAACACATCGTAGGTATCCACAAGAAGAATGCAGTTATTGGGATATATATCCGCAAATTTGCGGAAAGCGGTAAGCTCATCTTTGTAGAACATTACCCAGCTGTGAGCCATTGTGCCGCTTACGGGTATATTGAAATCCTGGCCGGCGCTTACCGTAGCCGTGCCGTTTACGCCGCCTATATAGCAGGCTCTTGCCCCGTAAATGGCTGCGTCATTATTATGGGCGCGTCTTGCGCCAAAATCCGATACCGCTCTGCCCCCGGCTGCGCGCACAATGCGGCAGGCCTTGGTGGCTACCAGACTCTGATGATTGATCTGTGCCAGAAGCTCGGTCTCTATTATCTGAGCCTGCACCAGATCCGCCACCACAGTGATCACGGGCTCACCGGGATACATTACCGAACCCTCAGGAAATGCATATACATCACCTGTGAAACGGAAATCCCTTAAGTATGCAAGGAACTTGTCGTCAAACATATTAAGGGAGCGAAGGTATTCCACATCATCATCCCCGAAATGCAGACCTTCCAGATACTGCAGTATCTGCTCAAGTCCCGCAAAGACCGCAAAACCGCCGCCGTCGGGATTACGGCGGTAGAACACGTCAAATGCAACCCTGCACTTGGAGGCCTCCTGCAGATAATAACCGTTGGCCATGGTGAGCTCGTATAAGTCCATCATCATGGCGATGTTTCGCTCGTCGTAGACTGTTTTTGTCATGGTGTAATCTCCTTGTCTGTTAAGATCCTGTGCACCCCGCTCGCGCTTTAATTTCCGGCTGAGGGTGCCGGCGGATCAGCCCCTTAACTTCTTTAAAAACTTCTCCATACGCTCCAATGCAGCTCTCAGAGCTTCGATCGAATATGCATAGGATATGCGCAGATAGCCCTCGCCGCAGTCACCGAAAGCGGTTCCCGGTACTACCGCAACATGCTCTTCCTTCACAAAGCGCATCGCAAAATCATCGGAGCTTAAGCCGAATTCCTTTATACAGGGGAAAACATAAAACGCTCCGTAAGGTTCAAAGCACTGCAGTCCCATTTCCTTAAAGCGTTCCATAAGGAAACGTCTGCGCTGGTTGTATGCATCCCTCATCTGTGCCACATCTTCATCTCCGTTCTTAAGCGCTTCCACAGCAGCATACTGGCTGGTGGTAGGCGCGCACATTATGGCGAACTGATGTATCTTGAGCATCTGTTTTAAGATCACGGAAGGCGCGCAGGCATAACCCAGTCTCCAGCCTGTCATCGCATAAGCCTTTGAGAAACCGTTGATCAGAACGGTGCGCTCTCTCATGCCCGGTAGCTGCGTAATGGATACATGATCGCCTTTGTAAGAAAGCTCGGAATAGATCTCATCACTGATCACATACAGGTCATGCTTCTCGATAACCTTTGCCACTGCTTCCAGATCGGAACGCTCCATTATCGCGCCGGTAGGATTATTGGGGAAAGGCAGCACCAGAAGCTTGGTCTTTTCGGTGATGGCCTCTTCCAGTTCAGCCGCCGTCAGTCGGAATTCGTTTTCTTCTTTCAGATTGATGATCACCGGTTTGCCGCCTGCCAGTATACAGCAGGGCTCATAGGAAACATAGGAAGGCTGGGGTATCAGCACTTCGTCTCCCGGATCCAGCATGGCGCGCATCGCTATATCTATGCCTTCCGAACCGCCCACAGTCACCATTATCTCATTATCCGGATCATAGGATACGCCTATGCGCCTGGTCAGATAATTATTGATCTCCGTACGCAGTTCCTTTAAGCCTGTATTTGATGTATAAAAGGTACGGCCTTTTTCGAGGGAATAAATACCCTCATCCCTTATATGCCAGGGGGTGTCAAAATCCGGCTCGCCCACGCCAAGAGAGATGACATCTTTCATCTCGCTGGCAATATCAAAAAACTTACGTATGCCTGAGGGTTTTATGCCCTTGATTGCATTTGATAACGGGTCTCTCACGGTGTGATCACCTGCCTCTCGTCCTCACTCTTCTTAGCCATGATGGTGCCGTGATCCTTGTATTTCTTAAGGATAAAGTGAGTTGCCGTACTGAGCACATTCTCCAGCGTGGAAAGCTTGTCCGATACAAAGCTGCTGACTTCCTTTATGGATTTGCCCTCAAGGGTGACCAGCAGATCGTAGCCGCCGCTTATGAGATAAACGCTCTTAACTTCGGGATACATATAGATGCGTTCTGCAATGCGGTCAAAGCCCTGGCCTCTCTGCAGGGTACAGCGCACTTCGATAAGCGCAGTAACGCTTTCCATCGAAGTCTTTTCCCAGTCTATCATTGTATGATATCCGCAGATGACTCCTTCTTCCTCCATCTGCTTCATCTGTGCCGCCACTTCCTCATCCGCGGCCCCAAGGCGTACCGCCAGTTCGTGCAGATCTACACGACTGTCCCTCTCTATATTTTTTAAGATCTCTTCTCTAAGCATTTTGTCTCTCCTTTCGTATCATCCTCTTTCGGGGGGCGTCAGAAATCTCTCCACTTCCCCGTAAATGATAAGCCTTTTTTTATCCTGCGAAGTATGCCCTATCAATTGGGCTTCCGTATATCCTGCTGCTCTGAGCTCCTCTAAGGCGCTTAAGCCGTTCTCCGCATATATCAGAAACTGTCCTTCCGATCCGATCGTATAAGGGTCGGCGTCAAGGGTGTTGCATATCTCTATGGTATCCTGAAATACGGGTATGTCATAGAGCTGCACCCTCAGCCCGCAGTCAAGCTCTTTAGCGCTCTCCCACAATGCGGCGTATATGCCGCCTTCCGCGATGGGTCTTATACTCTTTATGCCTTTAAGCGCCGGCAGCACCGGCTCGGGATCCTTACGCTCCAGCGCTTTCCTGATATAGCTTTCGCTGTATCTTTCAAGCAGCTTCTGCATATGCTGCTTTGCCAATTCGCGCGCCCCGCCTGATGCTATGCATCCGCTTACCAGTATATCATATGTCACGGCTGTCCATCCTCCGCAGCAGCAGCTGCTGCCTCGGCTTCCGCCGCCATTACCAGATCCATTATCCCCGGATAATCCTCGTAGCCTTCAGGCACCGAAGGGGGATATAATTCTTCAAGCGGAAGAACGAAAACACTCTCACCGCTCTTGACAAAATCATATCCGCGGCTCATAAGCTGGCTTGCGGATTCGGCTGTATTAAGGGTCTGGCCTATCCTGCCGAGCTTAACCTTTTTAACCCCGCCTTCCGTCACCAGTTCCGAACCGGTCATCTCTGCATCATAAATGCTGCAATTCTTCTCAAGCCAGCTTATCGCAGCCTCTTTATCAAGGCTTACTTCCAGAGCTATGTCCATGCCGGCCTGCTCCATATCCTTATCAAGCGTATAACGCGCCACCACATCACGCCCGTCTCTGGTATGCGCCGCCTCTTCTATTGCCTCGGGATTGACCCAGTATGCGGAAAGCTCTCTTAAGCTGACCTGTACCTTCTTATCCTGAGCCACCATCACGCTGAAGGGCGTATCGAATATGCTGTCCAGATGCTCCTGCACCTTTGCCTTTGCCTCAGCCACGCTGAGTCCCGATACATCAACATCTCCCACTCTGGTGTTTTCAAAAAGCAATACGCTGTTTATATCCTCTACCTTATCCAGACGCCCTGTATATCCGGAGGTATCAACCTGGGTAACATGGGTGCGGATAACATACCCAATTATCAGCAGCAGACAGAACACGATCAGAGCCGCCGCGACAACAATATTAGAAAGACGCTCCCTGTCCGCTTCGTCGTATTCAAAGCGCGCGGTGGAGCGGCGTTTTGCATAAGTGTTATTCTTCATCTCTATTATCCGTGGTCCTTCACCGGCGCATAATGCCAAACTTGCATCCTGCGCAAAAATGTTTTAAACTATCAACTACCCAGAGCAGCGGCTATTGTAGGCAGCACCATGGCCAGGGTAAGTATGATTATCATAATGGTGGTAAAGACCTTTCTCTTTTTGTTATTGAACATTTTTATCACCTCACATTTCGGAGTATATTTTATATGTTTATGCCGGTTTTAGCAAGCTGTTTTCTGCTGGTTGGCGCCATAGCCATAATGGGCAAAAAAGGCGAAAGAAGCATGAAAGAGAAGCTTGAAAAATTTCAGGAACGTGAGCGCGCGGCAAATGAAGTCCGCCGCAAACCGCTGGATGATCTGGACTATCTTACCATCCCCGATGAATTCTTTGCCTTTCCGTCTGACGAGACATCCCATGACTCAACGGAAGGCAGGCGCATACTTGACAGCCTTAAGTCCGAAAAGATCGTCAATCTGACCGGTCTGACAAATACAGATCTTAAAGAACGCTACGGAGTTGCCAATCTGCCCGATCTTATGCGCTTTGACCAGAACTATACTTCACTGGTAAGAGCTTTGCAGATGTACGCCGTATATCTGTCAGGCGCGGGGTACGATGCCGAAGCCGTTAAGCTGCTGGAATTCGCCATCGAAAGCAAAAGCGACGTAAGCGCTTCCTACCGGCTCTTAGGTGAGCTGTATGTAAGATCCGGCCGCAGCGCAGAGCTGGACGGCCTGATCAAAAAAGCTTTGGAGCTCAATTCTCCTTTATCTTCTTCCATTATGCGCAGCCTCGAAAACATGAAATAGCTCAGGGTGCCTTTATGCCCCAGATCAGATTTCTCCACTGTTCCAGCTGCTCTACCGTAAGGAAGCCGATGGATGTTCCCACATAACCTATCTTATATGAAGCAAACAGCATCGCATCCTTGATCGCTGACGTTGAATCCCCGTTTTCCAGATAGAAGTGCAAAAAGCAGGCCAGAAGCGCATTTCCGGCGCCGGCTGTATTCACAACCTCATTTGTCTGCACAGTATTGTAATGAACATTTATATTGCGCTTACGGTCATAGAGTATCAGCCCCTTGGCGCCCTGTCCCAGTATTATGATATCCGTGCCGTATTTATCCGCAATGCTCTTAACAAAATCGAAAGGGTCTTCGGCAATGGTATCATCACTGAAATAAAGCACCGAAGCCGCTTCCAGGAAATCCTCGTTGTACTGCTCTTTTTCTCGATGAAATTCATGGATATTAACGGCTACCGGCTTTTTAAAACGTTTGGCTGCTTCTATGAAAGGCCTGCAGAAATTGGCATTTGAAAGAACTACCATATCACTGCCGGCAACGCAGGGAGCCACCATGGACATATCGTAATCGATATCACGCAACCCCTTTATATCTTCAAATATCTGCTGTTTTCTCTCTTTATCGCATAGTATAACCTGCATGGGTATCTGTTCCACCAAAGGAAGCAGATATTCCGTGGAAATAGAGACCTTCCGGCCGGGAGGATTTATCAGGTTCATGTCCTGTTCTCTTCCGATAACCGACATCAGCTGCGCGTTATCTCCCAGCCAGGCAAGCGCAAGAGCTTCATTGTATGCATCACCACCCGCAGAAATATGTATAGAATTGGGCACGCAGGTAAGCGGCTCATAAGCTACGGGAAGCTTTTCCACATTAACTATGGTTTCAACCTGGGTAATACCTGCAACAACAAAATTACTCATAGGCCTCTCCTTTGCTCAATATGTCTTGATATACTTAAACTCGTCTCTCAGCTCATCTCCGGAGCTCTCAGGCAGTCCCAGCTGCTCCAGGATATCCACTAATTCATCAAGATCACAGTCTCCGACATAAGGCAGTAATTCCATAGTGCTGTTGATCTTTACAGTCTCCTTGTTGGCCGGGAATTCTATTTCTCCCGCTTTTGAAAGCTTGAATATATAACTTATGCCTATCTGCTTCTCGCCGTCGTTTTCTATATAGAAAGACTGTGACCCTTCAAGCTCGCTGCTCTTGATCTCGAGCACCAGCTCACCTTCCAGCATATCCATAAGATCGTCAACGTCATCGTCATCCGCTTCATCACGGATAATATCGCAGATCGGCTCCAGTTCCATGCGGAAGGTTCCGCCCTTGTCAGATACATTTTCAACAGAGAAGGGGATCTCCAGCTCGTCGGCTTCCTCGATAAAAAGCGTACCCTTCATGTTTGCACCGTTAATACCCACGCTGCCTTCTCCCTTAACAGAGAAAAGCTCATTTTTGCCCGATACGGCACTCACTTCAAACCAGGCTTTAGTGCCCTTTACGATATAGCCGAACATAAGTGAATCCTTTCCTTCTTCCATGCTTAATCCGACTATATTGCCCTTATTATTTACATAAATCTGTATATCCGGCTCAAAGCTTGTAGTATAATCATCCAACTGGGTTTCAGCATCTTCAAGCCCTTTTATAAACTGCTCCCAGATCGTGTCGGGATCAACGCCCTGAGATTCCACATTCGCTTCCTTCATAAAGTTATAGAAAAGATCTTCCAGGTCGCTGTCATTTATCATCTCTTCGATCACAGCCTTTGCTATCGATTTCTGGAGCTCTTCATCAAATTCAACGGTTAAAACAGTACATTTCATGCTCTGCCCGTTTACTTCCAGCTTGTCATCATTCATATCAACATCATCTACCTGATCAAGTACGGCTGTAAGATAACGTTCCTTCATGGACTTGAGCGCCTTAGGTGTAGGCATTGCACTGAATCCGCCGCCGTTGCTTGCAAAAAGGCTGTTGACCATATCAAGTTCATCGTCTTTAAGGAAATTGCTCAGATTGATCGCAGCATAATCCTCATTTACCTGAGGGATGCGGATATAAGCCGTAGACTTGTCGGCGTCATACTTTTCCTCTAAGGTAATGAGATAATCCTTATCCTTAAGCTGCACCGCCTGCATTGCTGATGCGCCCTGCTCTCCGCGCTGTCCTTCAAACTTGAGCGCTATATCCTGCCATGCATCCAGTCGGATATCGGTCTTGCCGCTGTCATCATCATCCCAGTAATAGGTATAATAAGAATTCCTTTTTTCTATAGCCTCCTCGATCAGCTTCTCCGTATTATCCAGCATATCGTCGGACATCTGGAGGCGCATCTCACCCTCCATCTTCATCTGATCCATTTCGCCAAGCTGCTTGTATGCTTCCTCATATCCCTTAAGGCTCTTATCCCAATCCTGCTTTTCAACAACATAGCGCAGATATTCCTCGGGTGTCTTGCTGGATTTTGCGATGCTGTTTGCGATAACATCACGCATAAGGAAAAGGATAACGCCGCCGCCCACGAGTACAAGGGCAGCCAGCCCCACTACCAGCGGCCAGATCTTTTTCTTTTTTCCTGAAGGCGCGGGATCTGCAGGGGGCGTCTGCATAAAGACGGGACTCATATAATCAGATGAAGTCGGATTAAAAACGCCTCCCTGAGGGGCAGCGTCCTGTCCGCCCGATACGCCCGGCATGCCAAAATTCTGCTGCATGTTCGCTGCATCCGGCGCTACGCTATTTTGCGGCATTGCCGATGATGCATCCGGCGCTGCGCTATTCTGTGGCATTGCTGATGATGCATCCGGCACTGCGCTATTTTGCGGCATTGCTGATGATGCATCCGGCGCTGCGCTATTTTGCGGCATTGCTGATGATGCATCCGGCGCTATGCTATTCTGCGGCATTGCTGATGATGCATCCGGGAAACCTGCATTTTCCGGCATTCCTGCTGTATTCTGTATGTCGCTTCCGTTCTGCATACCCGGATCGCCCGAATTAACGGGCATGTTATTATTATCGAATCCTTCCATAATCTACCCTCCCATCTATAAATATGGATACAATCCATAATATTATATTCTCACAAAAAAACCTTGTCAATCTTGCAGTAAACAGGGCTTTATGCTAGAATGTGTTTTCCTGGGATCGCAGCAGATCCCGGAATAATGATCTGCTCTATTATAAAGAAAGGAAGACATCGATATGTTCGGTTTCGGAAAAAAAGAAGATAAGAAAAAAGATATTAAAACAGATGCTGCTGAAACTGCCAAGGAAGAAAAAGTCGTTATCACCAAAGATATGCTGGTGACCGACGCCATGATGCTCAACCCTAATCTGGCTCCTGTCCTCATGCAGGCCGGCATGTATTGTTTTTCATGCCCTGCCTCCATGGGTGAGACCATAGAGGAGGCAGCAATGGTCCACGGTTTTGATGTAGATGACATACTTGAGGCCGTAAACAAACTGGAGGCGGAAGGCTGACATTTCCTTATCAAAACATTTAACAAAAAAAGCTGTATCTTTCGATACAGCTTTTATTATTTATAATTTCCAGGACGGATCAGCTATTACTCAAATATTCGAAGTCCGTTTTATTTCTTCTTTGTTGCAGTCTTCTTTGCTGCGGGCTTCTTAGCTGCTTCCTTCTTCTCAGCAGGCTTAGCTGCTGCTTTTGCGGGCTCTGCCTTCTTCTCAGCAGGCT
The DNA here is from genome assembly GCA_902787595.1 of uncultured Lachnospiraceae bacterium. Next base: position 7,031 of record CADAHD010000008.1, on the reverse strand, counting down.
TCTCTGCTGCCTTTACAGGCTCTGCTTTCTTCTCTGCAGGCTTAGCTGCTGCCTTTGCAGGAGCTGCTTTCTTCTCTGCTGCAGGCTTAGCTGCTGCCTTTGCGGGAGCTGCTTTCTTCTCTGCCGCAGGCTTAGCTGCTGCTTTTGCAGGAGCCTTGCTTACAAGTTCCTTGATGATCGCAGCCTTCTCCACATCACCGATGATGCTGAGCACGCTCTCATCTGCCTTGCCATCCAGATATGCTATAAACTCGTTGCCGTCTGCAACTACCTTTGCGTCATGGTCAAAATACTCGTAAGGTGCAACCTCGATCTTGCCTTCCTTAACTGCTACATAAAATGCACCCTCACCTTCGCCGGTGATATCTACCTGTACAGCTGCCTCACTCTTTGCCTTTAACTTTGTGGCCTTTTTACTTACATAGCTCACAATCTCTTCATAAGTCATAGTCTTGATCCTTCCTCCCTTTAAACCTCATATGCGCTGTGATATGGTAAATCGCGCCCTTTGATTACGCGATATAATATAACGCTTTTCTCTCAAATCGTCAACATTTTATTGAATTTTTGTTAAAAACTAACAATGAACGCCTGTGTTTAAAGCTTTCTATAATCGAACATTCCCCATTTTACAGTACTTCCGGCGTATCCGCTTTCACCTGTTTTTGAGGGATCTGATACAGTCGGAAATAGCCCCTACAGGACATACACCTGCGCAAGAACCGCAGCTGATGCAGGTATCGGGATCTATCTCATACTTGCCGTCGCCTTCATTGATAGCACCAACAGGGCATCCGCCTGCACAGGTACCGCATGATACGCAGCTGTCATTGATCACAAAAGCCATCTTTCTTTACCTCCTGTTATTATTCTTAGCCGGACTGAAGCCGGTAGTTTTTCACTGCTCGAATTCTAACACAGGCAGGTAGGTTAGTGGTATAAAATCATTGTTAGCTCTCAAAAACAGCTATTGGCTCCTATTTCCCCTGCTCAAGCTCTGCGCGGCGCTTACGCACGCCGTCCAGGATCACCTTTTTCTTTTCTATCGCTTCAGCCTGGGTCATGGCCGGTACGCCCTTAAGGCGGTAATCAAGTCCAAGTTTTTCGTATTTAGGCAGCCCCATCGTGTGATAAGGCAGCACATCCAGCGCTTTCAGGTTGCTCAGACCACCTATAAAATATCCCAGATCAAAGAGATATTTATCCTCATCCGTGATACCCGGCACAACCACATGACGTATCCATACATCTACATGTTTTTCGTCAAGATACTTAGCAAACGCCAGAATGCCGTCGTTGGGCTGGGATGTAAGCCATTTATGCTTCTCCGGATCGATATGCTTTATATCCAGCATAACAAGGTCCGTCTTTTCCATCAGTTTATCCAGCGTTCTGTTATATTCCGTGTCACCGGGATGATACATAATGCCCGAAGAATCAATGCAGGTATGGATATTCTTCTCTTTTGCAAGAGTGAACAGTTCCAGCAAAAAGTCAACCTGCATAAGCGGCTCGCCGCCGGTGACCGTAATACCGCCGCCTTCATAAAAACCGCGGTTGCGCTCAAACTGTTCTATAAGTTCGGACGCCTCTGTGGGGGTTCCGCCCGTCGGATCCCAGGTATCGGGATTATGGCAATATGCGCAGCGCATGGGACAGCCCTGCAAAAATATCACAAATCTTACTCCGGGTCCGTCGACCGTTCCGAAACTCTCTGTTGAATGTATCCTGCCCTTTATGCTCATTCCACACCTCTTTTAATAACTTCTATACACATGCGTCCGTTATGATAAGGACATTTCCACGGTTCCACTATCTCGCGCTTCCTGGGATCGGGTGACCCGTCGGCTGCCACGCCCGAAAACCATTCGCTGCCTTCACGGTGATCTATCGAATAGTTTTTGATAAAGTCCCACTCAGCCCTTGCCGCTTCAAGAAAATCTGTCTGCGACTTATCCTTCTGGTAGGCATTTATAAAGCCTATCAGTGTCTCTGCCTGAACCCACCAGATACGATCCGTATTCACCACGCCCTTGTCGCACTCATTTGCCAGCGAATGCCCGTCAAAGGCTGTCTTCTTAACATTTCGGGCCAGATCGGCGGTTATGGGGCTCAGCTTTTCCGTATAAGCCTTATCTCCCAGTATCTCCAGTCCCCTGTCTATCAGCCAGGAGGTTTCTATATCGTGACCATAGGAATACAGATCAATAAGCGTGTTATACTCATGGTCAAAGAAAACTTCCTGTCTGTGAAGCTGAGGATTATAGATCTTGTCCGCGAAACAGTCCAGTATCCAGCGCAGCTTATCTGCCACTTTCTCATTCTTATCCACACGATAAAGCTCGGTATACGCTTCAAACACGTGCAGCAGCGTATTCATTGTACGGTCTGCCATAACGCCGTTTTCGGAAAGTTTCTCATTGCTGGCCGGTTTGAACTCTTCATCAAAAGCTTCAAGATATCCGCCCTCATCCCGGCATTTCGTTTCTATAATGTCAAATAAGCTGTAAGCTTCCTCAAGCGCCTCTTTATCCCCGCAGGCATCATAATAAGAAGAAAGCGCATAGATGCAGAATGCCTGGTTATAAGTATGCTTGGTAGTATCGAGCGGCTTTCCGTCATAACTCATGGACCAGTAAACGCCGCCGTTTTTCCTGTCCAGGCAGTAGTCACGGAGAAACTCGTAACCGTGACGCGCCTCATCCAGCAGTGACTCATCTTTAAGGCACAAATAAGCATTAGAGAAGAACCAGGTTATGCGGTTGTTCAGTATGCAGCCTTTTACAGCTTTTTTATCAAGCTTCAGATCAAAATCCAGAAGCCCGTAATATCCGCCGTATTCATTATCCCTGAGCTTCTTCCAGAACGGGATGATATGACCGGTCAGCTCACTTTTTACTTCCTCTATCATCGACATGATTTATCAGCCTTTCTCTTCGTATGTTCTTACATAGCGGTCATTCTGTCCCGTTAACTGGAACGAATCCTTCACTACATAATGCTGGGCTTCGGTCTTGTTATGAGCCACCATTGAAGCTTTTGCAGATGAAACGGTAATAGCTGCTATGATAACCGATACTACAGCTGCTGCGATCAGGAACATGGCATCCCCGCCGCCAAGGAAATATGCAATAACCTCTGTAATGATCAGGGATATTATAAGAGTGAGCATAAACATCTTCGTGCTCTTGCCGCTGTCTACCGGCATATCACCGGTAACCTTGCCGGTCTGTCCGTTTACCGCAAAAGTGTATTGGCCGCCATTCCAGCGTGTTGTGAGCATCCATACGGGAAGCATGCAGTAGCTGATGTTTCCGTTATTAATCTTTACATTGCAGGACTCGGTATTGACCGAATCATAATTCTTTACGGTCTCGCGCACCGACTGCTCGGTGGTGGTGCGTATGCGCTTATCCACGCGTTCTTTGACATCTTCCGGTGATTCATCATACTTATTTGCCAGATATCCTGAGAAATAAGCTGAATTGTAAGCAGTCAGTTTGGAATAATCAAAGGGCTCTATGGAATCCATGTATTCATCCTTCATCTCCTTTGATCCGTCCGCAGGAACCTTCTCGTAACGCATCTTTGCTGCGCGGCTTACGGCATACTCCTCTACCTCTTTCCAGTTCTCTGTTTTCTGCTCGCCGTTTACGGTCACATTCTTGGTAAATCTTCTCTTTACCTTGGTTGCCTTATAAAATCCATGGCCCTCTACGTCGCAGTCAAAAAGCCAGAAAGGAACATATACGCCCTGGATCTTCTCCATGCGGTTATTACTTATGAAGGAATCCGGGATCAGCTTCTTTCCGCTGTAGAATTCCTTCATCTTATTCATTGCGGTATCTTTATTCACAGCAAAAGGAATGATGCCGTCAGGCAGGTTCATTCCCTCAAATGTAGACTGCACGATAGCGGGATTTCCGCAGTAAGGACACTCTGTAGCGCCCACCTGGCCGTCGCTGACCATTACAGCGCCGCAGGCCTTGCATTCCCACTCAGCCATACCCTGGGCGCCTGCCTCAAGCGTCTGGCCCTGAGCCTGTGACCAGTCGGTCTTTTCCTCTTTCTTTCTGTCGTTATCGCTGAACTGCGACATATCGAACTCGCTCTCGCAGTACACGCATACCATCTTCTGGACATCCCCCCGGAATTCCAGCGGCCCGGTACAATTCGGGCATTGATACTCCTGTAATTTGTTCTCTGCCATTTTCCCCTCCTTTTATCATGCGCCTTATACGGCAGCATCCGCCGCCCGTTATCCCGGCGCAAATTCACCTTTGATATATTATCATAAACCGGCTGATAAGGCAATTATCCGTTAAACTGATTTATAAGCAAAAACCATCCTGCTCAGGGGGCGTGACCGCACAGCAGACGTGATACGGCCGCAGAAAACACCGCCGTTTCCCCCACGATCAAGCCGTTTTATCGCTGCCTTAGCCTTTTTACCCTGTCCGTAACAATTATTCTTGCAAATTCATGTGATACGATATAGAATGTTAGAGTTAACAAACCACCATGGAGGTGCACGATGCCTAAAGATCCGAATATGCTGTTAAGCTATGTGAACACGCAGTTACGCGACAACTACGATTCCCTTGAGGATCTTGCTGCCGCCGCCGGAGTCAGCTCGGAGGAAATCAGCGAAAAACTGGCCACGATCGGCTATGTATACGACGAGGCACTAAAGCGCTTCATCAACAAATAAACGAAGGAGAAACAAAAAATGAGACAAAGACCTGTTGTATTAATGGTACTCGACGGCTACGGGATCTCTGAAAATCCCAAGGCCAACGCGATAGCTATCGCAAAAACCCCCGTTATGGACAAGCTCGAGGCAGAATGCCCCTTTGTAAAAGGTTACGCTTCCGGCCTGGCTGTAGGACTTCCCGACGGACAGATGGGTAATTCCGAAGTAGGACATATGAACATCGGCTCGGGCCGCATCATTTATCAGGACCTGACCCTTATCACCAAGTATATCGAAGACGGCGTTTTCTTCAAGAATGAGGAACTGCTGCGCGCTATCGATAACTGCAAAAAGAACAATTCCGACCTGCATGTATGGGGTCTGCTTTCCGATGGCGGCGTGCACAGCCACAACACCCACCTTTATGCCATCCTCGAGCTATGCAAACGCGAAGGTTTTGAGCGCGTTTACCTGCATCCTTTCTTTGACGGCCGCGATACTCCTCCCGCATCAGGCAAGGATTATCTGCAGGCGCTGGTCGACAAGACCAAAGAGATCGGCGTAGGTAAGGTTGCTTCCCTTTCCGGCCGCTACTATGCAATGGACCGCGACAACAACTGGGACCGTATCCAGAAGGCTTACGACAGCCTGGTTCTGGGCAAGGGTGTGATCGCTGCGGATCCCGTTGCTGCAATGCAGGCTTCCTACGATGACGGCGTGACCGACGAGTTCGTACTGCCTACCGTGATCACCGATGCCGACGGCAAGCCGATCTCCGTTGTAAAGCCGAACGATTCCGTGATCTTCTTCAACTTCCGCCCCGACCGCGCAAGAGAGATCACCAAGGCATTCTGCTTTACCGATGAAGATATCGCAGCGCAGGCAGGCGATGCCGCCGATACCAAGTGCATCAAGCACTTAAAGCGCGCAAACGGCTATATGCCTCTTACCTATGTATGCTTTAAGGATTATGACGAGACCATTCCCAACAAGTTCGTTGCTTTTAAAAAGGAAGAGATCAAGAACACACTGGGCGAATATCTTGCAAATAACGGACTTAAGCAGCTGCGTATCGCAGAAACAGAAAAGTATGCGCATGTAACCTTCTTCTTCAACGGCGGCATCGAAGAGCCCAATAAAGATGAGGACCGCATCCTGGTGAACTCTCCTGCGGTAGCTACTTATGATCTTAAACCCGAAATGAGCGCGCCCGAAGTAAGTGAGAAGCTGGATGAGCAGATCACCTCCGGCAAGTACGATGTGATCATCATCAACTTTGCAAATCCCGACATGGTAGGTCATACCGGTGTGCTCGATGCAGCTGTAGCTGCTGTAGAACGCATCGATCAGTGCGTAGGCGCTGCCGTAGAGGCAGTTAAGAAGATGGACGGCGTGCTCTTCATCTGCGCTGACCACGGCAACTGCGAGCAGATGGTCAACTATGAGACCGGTGAGCCTCATACAGCCCACACCACCAATCCCGTTCCTTTCATCCTGTACAACTATGATCCCGCTTACAAGCTGCGTGAGGGCGGACGTCTTTGCGACATTGCTCCCACCCTGCTGCAGATCATGGATATGCCCCAGCCCGCAGAGATGACAGGTGAATCCTTGCTTATAAAGAAATAAACCGCTGAATATTTAAAGGACTTCCGTTTTCGGAAGTCCTTTTTTTAGTTCAAAAAGCATGAAAAAACCCACGAGGTCCGTGGGTTTTGGGTACAAAGTAAAAATGACAGTGGTTAAACTGTCATTTTCAGAGAAGGTATTTCTTTCTAATGGGGTTATAGCAAAAAACTATAAAATGTATTGGGGGTTACAATATGCATTATATCAGATAAAGGTTTTTAGTCTATTCTCAAATATCACAAATTTTACAAAGCATTTGACTTTTTTTTGTATAAAATATTTAATTCGTCTTCCGTGAGCTCTCTGTAGGCCCCTTCCGGCAGGTTTTCATCAAGCTCAAGAGCCCCTATAGACAGGCGTTTCAGGTATATCACCTCTTTGCCCCTGGATAAGAGCATGCGTTTTATCTGATGATATTTGCCCTCGCTTATGGTGATGCAGGCTGCATGGGGATCCTGCGGATCTATATCCAGCTTTGCCGCCCTGAATACAGTCCCGTCTTTTAATTCGATCCCTTCATTAAATGCTGCAGCGTCGTCTTCATCCATCGGCTTGTCTGTTTTTAACAGATAGCGCTTGTCAACATGATGCGACGGTGCCATAAGCTCATGGTCCAGCTGTCCCTCATCGGTGATGATAAGAAGTCCTACGGTATCCTTATCCAACCGTCCTACAGGAAAGAGCCTCTTTCTGATATTTTCGGGGAACA
>CADAHD010000007.1 GCA_902787595.1 uncultured Lachnospiraceae bacterium | reverse complement strand
AGGGTGCACAGTTATCCCCACAGGCGGAAGCATTGAAGATGTGTTCTCCCTCATCAAAAGCCAGAAGGATCAGCGTTTTAACGCCTCCGGACAGTTCATCAGTGATCCATTCATCCTCATACTGGTTAAGAAAGTAGGTGGCAGAATCATAGATCTCATCATCATGATCGCCGAAACATATGTTAAGTATCAGTATATCCTCTTAAATTAACTGTTCTTTTACTATTTATGATAACATAACAGAGGCAGTATGTGAAGACTGCCCCTTTATCAGTTCAGCGCGTAGTACAGCCCCTTCTTCGCCATCAGTTCATCATTTCATCATAGTTTTCCTTGCTTTTCAATATATTCAGCATATTTTTCGAAGAACCAACTGTTACGGGTTGTTTTCCAAAAACTCAAACAATAAGGATTATGATCCTGTTGGATAATCCCTGTAACCCAGTGATTATTTTCATAACATATAAGGCAATTTGGCATATTATATTTACTATCTAACGAATATGAAAAGGTACATTCTTCGCCTTCCAGCGGAGGCTCTTTAGGAACAATTACTCCTTCCAAAGCCGGTTCCGGCGGATTGGATTCCCACCTATAATATCCATAACCAGTATCATTAAAATGGTTTTTATCATCATTCAACTTATCACTATCTTCATATGAATATTTTCCTATATACGTGATATTTTCAGCATACTTCCATATGAACCTTTCTTTATTATCATTAAGATATAGTAATCCCATGGATTTTTTATTCTTTTCAAGAAATACCCTTCCGTCCGCTATAAAATATAAATAATATCCATCAGAACTATACTCCGCAATAATTTCCTTCTCTTTAGGTAATAAGAAATACGGTATTCCGGTTACATCTTTGATCACATGCTTTTCTTCTCCTTTTATCCATATACCTCTATATACAAATGTAAATATTATCATTATGAAAAAAAAGATCATAATGATAATATGATGCATACGTATTTTCTTTTCCAGTTTCTTAAAACCCTGAATAATATGTTTCAATAAAAGCGATTCTTTAATATCTTTTTGCAGATCTACCATTATCATATACCTTCCTATTCTTATGTACTCCATATCAGCAGGAGAAGATATACGGATAAATATCTTCTCCTGCCTTATTACTACCTTACTACTACTGCTTATTAGGACGGATAATAATATGATGCATTTTATCATCAATTACGATCTCTTTAAAAACTGTATCATATCCTTCTTTTGAAATTCTTGCGATGTATGCCCCCGCAGGTAAATCTATTACAGCTCGTCCCCAGGCATAATAAAAGTCATCGCCAAATACTTCTTGTACAAACCCTGCTTGATTTACATCCCCCCATCCTTGATATAATCTGATAGTAGCACCATCAACATAATTTCCATCAGATCCTATTATCTGAAATACATTCTCCTGTGTATTATTTATGTTAGCATATGTTTTCAGTGTCATGATAATCGTAGTTTCGCCGCTTTCCAATCCATTTCTCCATATTCCACGATTATCCATATCTCCAATACTATAGTTCCCTCCACGTATTCCCATGTGATCAGCTGTTATTGAATAATATCCCTCTGGAAGATAACAAATAACCCTTCCTTCGGAATCCGACCTTATTCGATAATATTCTTCCTGTTCATCAGCTGCAGCATATAAAAGAATATTTGTAAACAAATATCTACGCGCCTGTGACATGCCGCTGATTCGAACATCAGCATTTGAAACCGGATTACCATTTACATCCTGAAGCAGCAATTCAAGTCGACAATCTGCTTTTGCAATATGAACCAACTCCCCAACATTCAAAACATTACGATATAAGCCTCTGTCTCTTGAGCTGTTCATTATCATCTGTTTAAGATCCACCATACTTATATTTGGGCATATACTTAATACCAGACCTGCTGCTCCGTCTACCATCAAACGTAGGATACTATTATGATCAAGAGACCGCTGATCTTATTGCAGAATTAAGAAGCCGTAATGATATTGTAATGCTTTTAAATGCAGCACGCAACGCAACTCCTAATGATGTACAAATGGCTTGTGATATTCTTAAAAGTATTAACGACGCCAAAAACGGAACCCGTTAACATGCCGCATAGCGGAATACAAATAAGGAGGTAATCCAGCCGCCCTTTCCGAGCGAAATAATCACTTTCGTCACGAGAATACTTATTTCATAAAGGAGGGGCATTCTATGCGAGCATTTATTAACGAAGCTTTTCTACCCGACAGCATTAAGAGTGCAATTGTTATCAGCGAAAACATTGCCCTCTATTATAATAAAAACCTTAGCGATGTAGAAAAAAAAGAGATTATTCTTTCTTTTAATTCGCTTTTTGAAATGTGGGTAGAGGAGCAACCGGAAAAGACCGTCACATGACGGTCTTTTTCATTAAAAACAAGATAATAGTCATCTCAATATTCATGGGATTTGTTTATGGGATCTACCCCCCTATATAACCAATACTGTCTCAAAATCTTTTTTACCTGCTAAGGATCATAATTGGTGTAACAGTATTCGGGAGTATCGTTTCTGCCGTAGTATCCCCTTGATTCTACGCGGGATTTAGGCAGGGTTTTGCTCATCTGGTCCAGTACCTGCTTTCTTCTGCTGAGCTGGGCCATTCTGATCAGTATGGTATCCACGCTCATGACAGTCCCGCCTACCGATACCTTAACTTTCCCATCGGACTTCACTGCCGCCCCTTATATCAGTTCAGCGCATAATACAGCCCCTTCTTCGCCATCAGTTCCTCATGGGTACCGGACTCTGCTATGCCCTTATCGGCAATGTAGAGTATGCGGTCGGCATTCCTTATTGTGGAAAGCCTGTGCGCCACTATAAAAGCCGTCTTGCCCTTAAGGAGCGTCTCCAGAGCTTCCTGTATCAGCTTCTCGGTTTCTGTGTCAATAGCGCTGGTAGCCTCGTCCAATATCACCACAGGCGGATTCTTGAGCACTATCCTGGCAAAGCTGATAAGCTGGCGCTGCCCGGCCGACAGACCGGCTCCGCGTTCCTCCAGTACGGTATTATAACCATCCGGCAGGGATTCGATGAACTTATCCGCATGTATTATATGCGCAGCTTCGATGCACTCCTCATCCGTAGCCTCCGGGCGGCCGTAGCGGATATTCTCGATAATGCTGCCCTTAAACAGGAAGGGGTCCTGCATCAGCACACCCACTTTGTTCCTTAAGGATTTGAGCGTCAGATCGCGCACATCGTGTCCGTCGATCGCTACATTACCCTTCTGCACATCATAAAAACGCGTAACCAGATTGATGACCGTAGTCTTGCCGGCGCCCGTAGGGCCTACTAATGCTATGGTCTGGCCCGGCTCCACATGCAGATCAAAATGCTCGAGTATGGGCACGTCCTCTTCATAACAGAAGGTCACGTCATTAAAATCAACTTTTCCTTTTACATCCGTTAAGTTAATGGCATCACTCTCATCGGCGATATCGACAGGAGCGTTTATGGTATCGAATACCTGCTCCAGGTTTGAAGTCACCTGCGCCAGCTGCTGTATGATAACGGCTATCTGCGTAAGCGGCCCGGAGAACTGCGTCATGTAGGCCGAAAATGCCACAACCGTTCCGGCGCTCATCAGGCTGTTACCGCTCAGTATCAGGCTTAATGCCATGCCATAAAGCCCTAAAGTTCCCAGGTTCCAGAACAGATCCACGATGGGTCCGTTTAACTCGTTACGCATGAATATCTGAAACCACTGTTTTACGCACTGTGTATGGACATCCACATAGATCTCATGATTCAGACTGCTGCGGTTATTGCTCTTGATTATCTTCTCACCCATTATGGTCTCTAACAGGAAGGCCGTACGGTTGGAGTTCTTTGCGCGCAGCTTTGCAAAAAGCTTACCTATCACCTTGCGCAGCATGAGCACCAGTATCATCATCGGCACCACTGTAATGAACACCACCAGTGTGAGCTGCGGTGAGAGCGAAAGCATAAAGAATGTCACCACCGCTATCTTCAAAACATAGGTGATCAGCATCAGCACAAAGTTGGTAAAGAAGTTTGCCAGGTCGTTTACGTAGTCCGTAACCCTGACCACTATCTTTCCGTCGGGTTTGGAATCAAAGTATTCAAAAGGCAGTTCCTGCAGTTTGTAAAAAATATCCTGCCTGATCACCGCGATAACGCTGTGCCCCAGTTTTCCCATAAGCGTCTGATGCAGATAGGTGATGGTTATTTCCGTAAGCGCTATAAAAGCCATCACCCCGATTATCATGCCAAGCATCCGCATGTCCGCATCAACCGTGACTTTGTTGATTATCGCGCGAAGAAGCAGCGGGCTGATAAGTCCTATCACCGAAGATACTCCCATCAAAAAGAGCACAAGTATGAAGATCTTTTTATAAGGCAGTATATAGCTTAATATGCGTCCGAACTGCTTTAGGTCGATCTTTTTTTCTATCTTTTCATCTTCAAAATATGTATTTCTCTTAGCCATGATCTTCCGCTCCGATCTTTACGTTTTCGTCTACTATATCCTTCTGCATCGCCTGCTGCGAATGCCAGATCGCCGCAAAGTGTCCGTTGAGTTTTATCAGTTCATCAAAGGTGCCGCGCTCGGTTATGCGTCCGTCCTGCAGATAGAGTATCTCGTCACAGTCGGCCACGGAGCTCATGCGGTGCGCAGATATTATCAGCGTCTTATCAGGATAGTTTTCTTTAATAGATTTGAGCAGTTTGCGCTCTGTTGAAACATCCAGCGCAGAGGTGGAATCATCCAGCACCAGCACGGGCGAATTCTTGAGCAGCGCCCTGGCAATGGATATACGCTGCTTCTGTCCGCCTGAAAGCCCGAACCCGCGCTCACCCACGATGGTGTCATATCCGTCTTCAAGGCTTTTGATAAAGCCGGCAGCCTGCGCATGATATGCGGCTTCCTTTATCTTCTCATCCGCTATCGTAGGATGAGGGAAAGCGATATTGCTGTCTATGGTATTTGAAAACAGGAACACATCCTGGAACACATAGGAGAACTTGTCCCTTAAGGATTCCAGCGTATATTCACGTATGTCTTTGCCGTTGAGCTCTATGCTTCCGGAAGTCATGTCATGTATACGTATCAGCGATTCCAGCAAAAGACTCTTGCCGCTGCCGGTACCGCCCACTATGCCGATGCGCTTGCCCCTGGGGATATCCACATTTATATCCGACAGCATCTGTCTCTCATCCAGCACCATGGAAGCATTGCGGATGGTGATATCGATGCCTTCGGATGCAGGCACCTCTTCGCTTCCGTCGGGTATGCGGCTTTCGGTTTCCATAAACTTCATCATCTTCTGTCCGGATACCAGCTGCTGCTGCATCTGGAAGATCGTATTATTGATAAGCGTTACATAGTTCATGATACGGTTTACGTACTCCGTCGCGGATACCAGATAGCCGATCAGCAGCTGTCCCTGCATTACCAGCACCGCGCTGACTGCCACGCTTCCAATATAAGCTACCTGACGGATAATAGAAAACGCCGCTTCGAAACGCGCGGACAGGCCAACCTGCTTAAGATATGCATCCTTAAGCGCATCATTGGTCTCGTTAAACTTTTTCTTCTCCACTTCTTCGTTCGTGAAGGCCCTTATCAGTCTTACGGCGCTTACATTTTCGGAAACGGTAAGACTGCATTTGAACTTCTGATGTTCATGAAGTTCTCTTTTGCCTTTTTGCGGAATCTGAGCAGCGCTACGGCAAATACCGGCGTAAGTATCAGCGGTATCCACAGAAGTCTTAAGTTTATCCGGGCCAGTATCACGATAGATGCCGTAAGCACAAAGATACTGTCAAAAGTATTGGGAATGATGCGGCAGAACAGTTCCTTAAACATGATGGTATCGGAGTTGATCGTTGTAAGGAGTTCGCCGGTATTGTATTTGGAAACCGTCTCACTGTCGAGCTGCATCAGCTTGTCAAAAGTGGCATAACGCAGATCGCTCTCAAGATTAAGTCCCAGGTGCTGGTTGATCAGATTACGCACATATACCAGCCCCAGCTTGGTAAGTAAGAGCCCCATAAATATCCCTGCAAGACTCAAGAAAAGCTGCATGCTGTGTATCTCACCAAAGCGCCCGTCCACCAGAAAGTACAGGGGACTGTCTTCTTCTATGCTTTCGTAATTCAGACAGCAGTTGATGAACATGGCCGATATCAGCGGCAGCGCCAGGTCCGCGCTAAGCGCCAGCAGGCTTATCAGCTTTGCCAGTATCGACAACGGAAGATTTCTCTTCCAGTATTTAAATCCAAATTTCAAAACATCCATGATTACTTTCCTTTGTGTTTATTTTCTTGGGGTGCTTATGGTTTGTGGTCGCAATCCCACTTTTTCTATTTTGGACCACATGTTTGCCTTGCATTCTGTGGTCGCAATTCCACTTTTTGCGATTTGGACCACATGTTTGCTTTATATTCTGTGGTCGCATTCGCTGTTTCTGCAATTTGGACCACATGTTTGCCTTGCATTCTGTGGTCGCAATTCCACTTTTTCTATTTTGGACCACATATTTGCTTTGCATTCTGTGGTCGCATTTCCACTTTTTGCGATTTGGACCACATGAAGCCCTTAAATTCTGTGGTCGCATTTCCACTTTCTGCGATTTGGACCACATGAAGCCCTTAAATTCTGTGGTCGCATTTCCGCCGGCAGTTTAATACACTCTGTACACGCCGCCCAGCATCAGCAGACAGAAGAAATACAGACAGTTATCGTAATAACGGCGCTCACCCTTGCGCAGCGGGGTATCCCAAAAGGCCCGCAGATATTCATCGGCATGAGCGCTGTCGGAAGCTATTGATGCAGCAGCCAGCGTAGCCGTGATGGCAACGGGATGCATCGCAGGCACCTGCGTAGGCGTGCCGTCTATCTGATAAGCCTTGTAATCTTCGGGCGCAATGCCGTAAAAGAAATCCTGCAGATGCGTAGCAACTGCGGCGGTCTCCTCACGCCGTCCGTACCAGAGCGTATCCAGAGCAATGTTCATCGCCACGCGATAAGCATCCGAATAAAAGCCGAAGTCTTTACGGAATCTGAATACAGGCGTTCCGTCATACTCCGCATATTCGGCGCACATACCTGTATGCGGATGCGCGCTGATAGCTATATAAGAACGTGAAGCTTCTGCGGCCTCCTTCCAGAATTCACGATCCATTTCATCGGCGCGCTCTCCAAAAACTTCGTAAAAATGCGGCAGATGATAGCTGGGATCGGAATAATCTGCCTCGGGCACAAAGCGTATCAGATGATTGCCCCTGTCCCACATGGCTCTGCCGTCCACGATCATTTCATCCTGATGAACGCAGTGGCGAAGTATCTCTTTTGCCTCTGACTCGTAATCAAATATGCCCTGACCGTTGCCCCAGCGTGACGATGCCATAAAAAGAGCCATGGCATAATATTCCTCTCCGTCGGGAGCCGGCCCCTCAGCGTTGTGCTTTCCGTTCAGATCGACAGACCATGCAAAGTATCCTTTATACTTGCCGCTGTCGTGATACATATAGCGCTTGGAAAACTGCCATAGCTTATCGAACAGATCCTTACGGTCCATCTGCACGCACATCATCATGCCGTAGCTCATGCCTTCCGTTCTGGCGTCTATATTTCCGGTATCGACCATGCACGAGCTGTCGGGATCGGTCTCGTGATAAAAATTCTCTTCCGGATCAAAAAAGATAGTCTCAAAGCAGCTGATGATCCTTTCATATACGGCTTCATCGCTTATCCCTATCCTCGAAAACATATTCGGATACATCCTGCGCATATCTTCCCCTCCTTATAAATATATAAATACGCGGACCGCCGGGTCCCGTATGATCAGCCATGTTACCCAGCATACTCAATAATATATCACTCTTTATTTTAAACAAATTGAATATTTATCTTTAAAAAAAGCATTTTTTTACATTTATGCCCCCCTGCCGGCTCTGAGATATAAATAAAAGGGGCCTGTTCATGACAAACAGGCTCCTTTAAAACAACAGTATTAAAGGTTTTAAGCTTCCGTATCAGCCATGTCAAAGTCCGACAGCATAAGCGTGGACATCTCGGCATCGGGCTCTGCCACCAGTCGTCTGGACTGGTTTAATATAGCTTCCTCCACCATATTACGCGCCAGTCGGCCGTTGCCGGCATCGGCTGCGCGGGTCATCTGCACGCCGTTAAAGTACATGGTAAGCGCAGCATCCGCTCCTTCATCGATAACATAGCCCTTGCTCTTTGCTATGCTGCGGGCTATCTTTAACAGTTCCTCGCCGGTATAATCCGGGAAGTTGATAACATTGGGGAAGCGGCTCTTAAGACCTGAGTTGGAGGTCAAAAATTCCTGCATCTCATTGGAATAGCCTGCCAGTATAACTATCAGGTTCTCGCGGTTATCCTCTATGCCCTTGACCAGCGTGTCTATGGCTTCCAGACCAAAGGAATCATCTTTACCGCGGTATAAGCTGTACGCCTCATCTATAAAGAGCACGCCGCCTATCGCAGAACCGATGACCTTATTGGTAAGCGGAGCGGTATGTCCCACAAAACGGCCCACCAGATCGGCGCGTGATACTTCGATGAGCTGTCCGCCGGAGAGCACTCCTATGGACTTGAGATACTTGCTTATGATACGCGCTATCGTGGTCTTTCCTGTACCGGGGCTGCCTGTAAATATCATGTGCTTGGAAAGCTCCGCAGTCTTAAGACCGGCCTCTGCGCGTCGCTGCTGCACCTTATAGTATTCTTCAAGCCCCAGCACATATTCCTTTATCTCAGTCAGACCCACTATCTCATCAAGCTCTTTGCGTATCTCGTCCGCCTCTCCTCTGTATGCAGAAGGAAGCAGTGCAGAAAGATCTATCTTTTCTTCGCCGTTTTGCGCATAGATCCTGTTCTCCTCTACAAAAAGCTTAAGCTCTGTTCCCTTATCGTAATCGCCTTCCAGCCTTGCCTGAGCCAGAGCCTGCAGCACGCTGTCATAAAAATCCTGAACGCCCTTAAGTCCTGCCTGCTTCTCCGAACGGCTTACGGCATAGTCCAGGAAAGCTTCATCAAAACTTATCTTGAAATAGAACTGCTTCTCTGCCTTTCCGGGCAGTTCCTGCTGCTCGCGCTCTGCCACCTTTCTGATGGCTTCCTCATCAAGCTCTTCGGTCCTGCAGATATCGCCCAGCCCGTCGATAAAGGGCGCGCCCATTATGCCGGCTGCCTTATCCAGGGATTTTTCCGTAATAAATACCAGGTATTTTCCCTTTGCATCAAAGGCGCTCACGGCTTCGCTGGCCAGCGAATTCTGTACATTTACCAGCTGACCGTTCTGTAATACATAACGCTCGGAAAGTTTAAAGCTGCCTTCCGTTACCAGATCGCTGATATGCCCCAGGAACGAAGGATGGCAGTTTTCGAAACGCTCAAACAATATAACGGACGGAGCTCCGGAAAGAGCGGAATACATATCCTGAAGGAAGATCTTTTCCATAGCAGCATCCGGATAAAGCCCCAGATCCACGATAGTTATCTCATCGCTTGACAGAAGTTTCTTTTCCTTCATCACAGCCGTAAGACTGCTTAAAGCATAGTGCCTTCCTGTATCATTCCTGCCGCTTATAAAGATGCTGTTCTTCGCTTTATTGCCTTCGGGCGGCATAACATAAGGACGTTTAAAAGCGATCACCAGCTTTTTGATGAACTCGCTCTGTCCGTATACTTTTTCTCCCACGGCATCGGCAATTCCCTTAAAGGCGTCCAGCGCGTCCTCCCCTTCCAGTATCTGCGGCTGCAAAGCTGCGGCTTCCTCGCTTTTCTTTACATAAGGCGTCGCCACAACGCTTCCATCCGACCTGGTCTCGCCTATGCCGAAATCTTTTGCCAGATTGGAGTTGAGCTCTTTAAGCTGCTCATCGAGCATGGCGGAATTCTGCATAAGAGTTTCATTCATGGCGCTGACGCTGGCGTCCGCTTTTTTATTGCTGCCCTTTAAGCTCTCTGTCATCCTGCCCACATCTTTGATCTGCTGGGTGAGGGCGTCCATTATGCCGTTGGAAAAAGTGGTCTTGGGCAGAGTAGCCTGCCTTCCGGTAAGCTTTACCAGATTCTCGGCAAGAGAGCCGCCGTTCTTTTTCATCATCTTTTCGGCCTGCTCGATCTCTTCAAGAGTATAGTCGCTGCCCTTCATGGATGATAAGATGTCAAACATGTCACTCATTGGTTTTCCCTCCTATTAAAGCTCCTCAGGATGACACTGCAGTATTCGTCACGCCTTATCTATACGCAAAGAATAATCGCTTCTGTCCAGTGAAAAATTAACATTATAATACGGATCGCCCTTATCAAGGACTTCCTTCCATTTGCTGCGGAAATGTTCGCACTCGCTCTCATAACGCTCTGCGCCGGGGCCGGAAAGATCTGTACCTCTCGACGCCGATTCGTAATGATACAGTTCGCAGAAAGGCGTCCAGATATTCAGAAGTCCTTTCTCACGCAGCTTAAGACAAAAATCTACATCATTCAGCGCCACGCGGAAATCTTCATCCAATCCGCCCACGCTTTCATAAAGACTCTTCTTTACCATAAGGCACGCGCCTGTCACGGCGGATACATCCTGCGCATAACACAAGCGTCCCATATATCCCAGATTCTCGTAATTGACCCTGTAATGACTGTGCCCCGCGGTACGGTGCGCTCCCAGCTTGAGCACTATGCCTGCATGCTGTATGGTCTTGTCGGGATAATAAAGCTTGGCTCCCACAGCTCCCACGTCATCGCGTTCCGCATACATAAGCAGCTCTTCCAACCAGTTTAAGCTTATCACTTCCGTATCGTTATTAAGCAGCAGCAGATAATCGCCTGTTGCCTGCTGCGCTCCAAAGTTATTTACTTTTGAATAATTAAACTCACCCTTATACTCGATCACCCTGATCTTAGGATGGCTCTTTAATTCCTCATAATATGCAAAGATCTCAGGGCTGTGCGAATTATTCTCTATGATTATTATCTCGTAATCCTTGTAGGTGGTCTTTTCTATGATGGAATCTATGCAGCGCTTCAGCACATCTTTCTGCTCGCAGTTGGGTATCAGTATCGATACCTTTGCGCTGCGCAGCAGGGGATAATGTATGCGGAATATGGTCTCGAAAGCCCTCGTGGATTCTATGCGGAAATTATCGTAACCGCACTTTCTTAAATGATCCGCCACCGCGCCTTTTGCCGCTTCGATAGCGTATTCCTTTGCGCTGATATCGGCTGCCACGCTGCCCTTATGCGAGCGCCAGTAATAAAGTATCCTGGGTATATGAACTATATGCTTCGCCGCCGAAGTAAGACGCAGTATCATATCATGATCCTGACTGCCGTCAAACTGACTGCGGAATAATTCCGTTCCTTCCAGCAGGCTCCGTTTAAATACCGAGAAATGGCAGATATAATTATTTGCCCTTAGATTGTCGGGTGAATAATCCGGCTTAAAATGCAGGGTTATCATATTATCCACGCTGCTGCCGTGGAAGGTGGTCTCATCGCAGTAGATATAATCCGCATCCTCATTGCAGATGGCTTCCATGTAATAGAAAAGCGCTGCGGGATGCAGGATATCATCATGATCATAGAGTCCGATAAAATTCCCTGTAGCCATTTTGAGGCACTCGTTGGTATTCCCCGAGATACCTTCATTTTTTTCAAGCTTTTTATACTTTATACGGCTGTCCTTTTCCGCTTCTGCCCTGCAGTATTCACCTACATAGGCATGCGCGTCGTCGGATCCGTCCGCCAGGCACAGTTCCCACTTTTCATAGGTCTGCGTCAGCACCGCGTTTATCGTATCCTTCAAAAAATCTTTTGGAGTGTTATACAAAGGCACCAGTATGGAAAAGGTCACATCTTTGTCAAACTTAAAAGCTCTCTGCCTTGCAGCCTCTTCCTCATTGGGAAAACTGGCTGTGCCATGCTGTATCCTTGCCTTTTTTTCTATGCTCTTGCTCTTCAGCTTTCTGGCTATGCCCCTGGGGCCTCCCAGATTCTTTAATCTGTTCTTCTGGCGGATAGCCCAGTGCATGCACACGCGCAGAGGTTTGGAAAGCTTCCATGCCGTGCTGTTCTTTATCCTGTCTATCTGTCGCTGCTTATCTTCTGCAAGAGCCTGCGCCTCCGAAAGTCTGGTCGCCAGCTGCAGATTCTGATAACGCAGCTCATCCAGCTCTTTTTCAAGCTCTTCTGTTGTAGGCTTGTTACTGTCACTCATTGACCGGTCCTTATGCTCTTTCTTCTTTTCTTAACAGGGGCATGTCGCCCTCTTTCACTTTCATGAAAGTATCCGTATATCTGACAAAGATCTTCCCGTTCTTTTTTGATACAAAATACAGACCTATCCTGTAATCGCCGTCTCCCAGATCATCGGTGGATATCCTGGCAACAAAGCCGGCCATATCCGCGCCCTGCTGGTCCTTAAGCACGGTCTTTACATCAGGACGGTATTTGGAAAAAACATCGACAAGATGCGCGATGCCCTCTTCCGTTATCAGCAGAAGCTTTCTTTCATATTCCCAGAGTGGCTGCTTCATGGGCGCCATCCAGCCTTCAATCTTCCACTGTCTGTGATAGCTGCCGTCATCCGCAAATTCGTAATATACATCTGCGCTGTCTATGCAATACTGCGGATTGATATCAAGCCCCAGCCTGCGCCTTATCTTTCCGCCCGGTGTTTCGGCCGGAATGCTTATCTCATTGACCTTCGATACCGCGCCCTTCTTCTCGTGATCGCTCAGGCTGTTTACATTATAATCCACATCCAGTCTGGTCTGTACCAGATTCCTGTTATAGAAAGGATCCCTGCCGTAAAGCTGCGGGTGTCTCTTGTAGAGCTCGAGCCACTCCCACATCCTTCTGGTCTTTCTTGCATCGCTTTCGTCGCTGCCGCGGCTTACGGATTCATGATGTATAAGTATCGCATCGTTTCGCTGTACATTAAGCCAGCCCTTCTCATAAAGTGAGAAGCACAGATCCACATCATTGTAAGCAACAACCAGTTCTTCAAAGAAACCGCCCACGGCGTTGAACTTCGTCTTCTCGACTGCCAGGCAGGCGCCTGTCACGGCTATCACATCCCTGTCGCAGAGATTCATGCCGTGATATATGCTGCCCTCATCCGGGCATCCGCCCATTTTATGAACAGGTCCCAGTATGGTATTGGTAATGCCTGCATGCTGTATGCGCGGCGTTTCGCCTCTCACATAAGGATAATATAGCTTTGCGCCCACAGCTCCCACATGGGACTGCATGGCAACGGCTGCCATGATGCTCAGCCAGTCGCGGCTTATCACTTCGGTATCATCGTTTAAGAAAAGCAGCACCTCGCCGTTTGCGCGCCGTGCGCCTATATTGCACATGCGTGAAAAATTAAACTGCATGCGCTCGTAGATGTATTCGTAATGATATACATCCTTCATTTCCTCATAAAGCTTACGGTTCTCATCAGTCGAACCGTTATCGATTATCAGAAGCTCCATATCCGGATAATCCGTAAGGCTGGTTATTCCGATAAGGCAGCGTTCCAGCATATCGGGATGATCCTTCGAAGGTATGATGATGGAAACCTTTACAGGCTTGCGCCCGGGGAAATCCGGAACTATATGTTTTTCTTCCGCATCCTTTATCTCGGCAGGTCCGTTATATACTATCATGTCCAGATGATAAGGTCTGGTAGTCCTTACCAGCACCTCCAGAACTGCATCCAGATCATACGGATCCCTCAACTGATTGAGCTTATCCTTGATAAAGCTTTTGCGCATCGCCACCAGGCTGCCGAAATACGGAAGTGATTCATAAGTATCCGGCGACCAGTCAGGTTTGAACCAGGGTGATGTGCGCTCGCCCTTTTGCAATTCCACATCCTCATCGCCATAGATGATGTTTACATCAGGATCGTTCTTAAAGACTTCGTACATCTTTGCGATCGCGATGCCGGGAACCTTTCCGTATTCCTTATGGAATATAATATAATCCTTATCCGGCAGATAATCGGGTATGCCCTTTTCATAATACACCAGGGCAAAGTGATCCATCAGGCTCATATCGCCGCCTGCCAGAGGCTCGTTATCTTTTATCCACTGTCTGTAAGGATACAAAGAACGGTTAAGCTCTTCACCATATTCTTTTTTGGCTTTTTCTTCCCATTCTTTCAAATCTGATCCACCTTGAGTATAGTATCTGCCTTTCTGAAAAGGCGCTGTCTCGATATCCTGCTCTTTGCTTCCACCCAAAGACTGTATTCTCCGCTCTTCAGTGCCGCTCTGTCTATCTTAAGAGCCAGTCCCGACAGTCCTATGTGCTTCTGCTTAACATATATCTCTTCAACATCCGCGCGGTAACGGCGCTGCACGGGCAGCAGATATCGTTTTCCGTTCCCTTCCAGATATGCATAATAATTATAATCCGCATTATCCCAATCCTGAACATGCACATGCATATCTATCAATATGCTCCTGCCGGTGGGGTCAGCCCCCATCTCGTCGACCTTTATTATAAGCGCTTCATTAACCGGCGAAAAGCCTTTTTTATCCTTGACTGCCTGCAGTTCTTTTACGGGCTCCAGTTTTTTGATCTCGTACGGATGCGCTTCCTCATAGATCCCGCTTTCATCGCTTAAACGCAGGTGTTCAAAGGGATCGACGGCTATAAGATCCGGATGGCGCTCATAAAGCTTGTTAAGCTCTGCGCGCAGACGCTGCTTTTTCTTTTCGTCTATCCTGTCATCGCCGCGGGACGCCGATTCAAAGTGCAGCATCTTAACATCATTGCGCATCACATTGCGCCTGCCCGACTCATGCAGGCAAAGACACAGATCCACATCATTATATGCAACGGGCAGTCCTTCAAAAAAGCCCTCCGTCTCATTAAAGACTTTTCTGCTTATAGCCAGGCACGCTGCCGTTACGGCGATCACATTCCTGACTCCGCGGTTGCGTCCCCTGTCGAAACTTACGCTGTCGGTCAGTCCTTTAAGTCTGTGAACCGGACCTCCGCAGGTATTTGATACTCCGCAATGCTGTATCTTATCGCCTGCTCCGGGATATAAGAGCTTGCAGCCCACAGCGCCTATGCCGGGCAGCATAGCCTGTCCCCACATGCGCTCTATCCAGTCTGAAGTAATCACCTTGGTATCGTCATTCAGAAAGATCAGCAGATCCCCGTCAGCCAGCTTAGCTGCGTCATTGCACATCTGCGCAAAATTAAACTCCGCCTTGCGGTAGACATAGCGCAGATCATATTCGCGCGCCAGCCTTTCATATTTCTCTTTATTAAGACCTGCAGAACCGTTGTCCGTCACTATTATCTGTACATCACGATATGTGCTGTTTTCCCTGATGGAACGCACGCATTCATCTAAAAGCGCAGGATGATCCTTTGTGGGTATTATCACGCTGACGCCCTTGCCCTTCTTCTCAAAAAGCGGATAGGTACAGCCGTCACGGTCTGCTTTAAATTCTGCTTTTATACCATGGCGCGATAAATAAGCTTCCCTTACATCATTATACTCAGGGCCGCAGCACAGAGGATCCGCGATCAGCATATTTCCGTAATTTTTAACCTCTGCGGCAACGGTATGAAATACCGGTCTGTTATTGACATGCATGGGCACGCCCAGATCCGCCAGCTGCAGGCAGAGCGCATATATAAACTTAAGTCCCTTTTCTTCCGCAAACTGCGGCGGCAGGGCTGCGCAGGCGCTGCCCAGAGCGCTGCGGCGGACGGCAAATATACTGCCTGTATACAGATAAGAAAACAGCGTATCAACAGACCAGTCAGGCTTGTAATACGGATAACGACAATATCCGTCTGCGCACAGCACGTCCTCATCGGCATACAGCCACAGGCTTTCTTTATCCGAATCAAATCGACTTTCTATCGTGCCGGCTGCATCCAGTTCCAGCTTGCCGCCGTCGGCTGCAAAGATCACAAATTCACTCTCGCCTTTAGCCACATCACAGCAGGCTGCCGAATAAGGCACCAGCACACAGCGTCTTCCCAGCTTGCGCTCCTTGACCTCGGTCATAGCGCCTGGTTTATAGCTGTAGGGATCCTTCTGCTTTTCAAGTTCTTTATTATAATCTTCCAGCGCCTTCTCATGCCAGGAAGCCTGCAGTCTGCGCTTAAAGCCTCCCTTAACCTGAACTTCCGGCTCCGGTTCTTCTTCATGCGCGGGAAGCTCCTCATCAGCAGCATTGATCACGCCATTGCCCATAAGCTCATTTAATTCACCCAGAGCCAGCCTGCTGCCGGTAACGCTCTTCTGAAACTCCCTCTCTTTATTCCAAAGAGCCTGCATATCAAAGACTTCGGGCAGTTCGGGGATGGCTTCCCGCGCCAGCTCCATATCAAGCTTGGCGCCCAGGGAATTGTATTCCTTAAACAGATATATGCCCCTTATGGCGTTGTCGGGATAACCGCCTCTCTCTTCTCCGGCCCATTCATAATCAATGAGGGTCCATCCGTCATCGCTCTTTATAAGATTTGCAAGCTGTATGTCGGGATCAGCGATCACACCATTGCCGTTATATTTCTGTATCCTGGCATATTCGGAAAGGAGAGCTTTTATCTCCTCCCTGTCGTTTCTTCTGATGGCAGCATCCAGCAGCTCTTCCATTGTGCTGCCTTTGACATATTCAAAACGCACGCCGCTGCCGTCTTCCGTAAGCGTAACATCACAGAGCTTTAATCCGCTGTCTTTAAAAGTGATCTCCAGCTTTTCCTTAAGCCCGGGGATCTTTTTAACATGCTCTGCCGCTTCCTCGGTCATGGGATATTTCTCAACAAAGACGCCCCTGTCATTTTTGATGATATCCGTTCTGATCGCATAAAGCTTGTCCCTGTCATTTGAATACTTGCTGTAGACCACATCGGGTCTCTTACCCAGCACCAGCAGATAGGAATTGGAAAAAACAGGAAAGAGTCCGTCGCGTATCACGGAATCATAAGCTTTTCCCTCATCAAACAATTCCATTCTGTCGCGGTCGAGCTTTAATTTATTGGTATTAAGCTCACCCTGCAGCGGCAGGCGCTCATCCGAATAGAGGCTTAACATGAATTTATAATCCGGATAGGGATAATAAAAATGATATTCCCCGACTCCTTCGGCTTTTAAAAGCTTCTCCAATGCGGATCTTGAAAAGGTCCTTACCACGCCGCCGTCGGGATAATCTTCGAGTCCCTTAAAGAACTCTCCAAGATGATCCTCCCTCGCGCCGCCAAAGTACTTCATGCCCAAACGGTTTTCTATTGCTATCACAATGATCCCATCTTTCGCAACATGCTTTCTGATTATCTTTAAAAAGCTGCCGTAAGGATCCTCATCATGTATATAGCTTGCGGCATATTCAAATACGCCTATCAAAAATACAGCGTCGTAATCCGTATCAAGACCGGGCTCTATATCCTCAAAGTTGCCGACATGTATGCACATGTTCTGCGCGTCTTTATGCCTGTTGGCATTGATAAGGCTGCGCTTTTTGGAGAGCTCTACGCAGTCCAGCCTTCCGGCTTTTTTCAGCAGTGCGCCGCTTATGGCGCCGCAGCCCGCGCCCACTTCAAGTATCTTTGCTCCGGGCTTAAGATCGATCCAGCTGACAATATTCTCCCTTAAGTCCGATAAATGGTACAGTATAGGCCACTTAAGCCTCTGCGCGATTATGGAAGGGAATTCCTGCTGCGCATGGCTCTCGGCTATTTCGAGAAGCTCGTCTTCAACCTCGCCGTCACAATAGAGATCCTCTCCACCGTACTTCGAAAGATCAAGCTCTACTTTTCCTATGTATTCTGTGGTATCGCTGCCACTCATAAGTCTTTTATCTCTATCCTCGAATTCATATCATAAAATCCCACGGTATTCTTATCCGATATCACCGTAACATGCAGCGCATCGTAAAGTCTGTGATATACCGTGAAATCTTCGCCTTCATATCCCGTCACGCCAAAAGAGAGCAGATATTCTCCGCCCTGCAGATCCACCTTCTGTGTAAAGATGATCTCTTTTTTTTCACCGGCTTTAGTGTCCGATAAAAAGGACTTTTCAAACATGGTATTGGTACCGGTGATATCAGTGCCTTTAACATCCTTAAACGTAAAAGCAAATATGGGAGCCGGCAGATCCTCCTTTATGCTCACTATCATGTGTATAGAACATTCGTCTCCCTTGATAAGGGCGTTGGTCTTAACACCCTTTTTATCGCATACAAACACTTCTTCTATCTCGGCTTTTCCGGAGCCGTATTCCAGAGCCTCGCTGTTTTCTCCGGGCGTGCCGCCGACATTAATGCTTTCATCCGCATCATACTGACCCACCAGCACCTGCTTATATACATCGAGCATCTCCTTGGGTCTGCCCTCGCCCAGCTTCTTTCCCTTTTCCAGCAGTATCACTCGGTCGCAGTACTTTGCTATGCTGGACATATCATGGCTTACAAAGATAATGGTCTTACCCTGGGCTTTGAATTCCTCAAACTTGCGGTAGCACTTGGCCTGGAAGAAAACATCGCCTACGGAAAGAGCTTCATCAACTATCAGTATCTCGGGATCGATGTTGATGGCCAGCGCAAAAGCCAGACGCACAAACATACCTGATGAATAGGTTTTTACGGGCTGATAAACAAAATCGCCGATATCCGCAAAGTCCAGTATATCCTGCAGTCTTTCGTCTATCTCCTTTTCGGTAAAGCCCGTCATCGTGCCGTTTAAGTATATGTTTTCGATACCCGTATACTCATTGTTAAAACCAGCGCCCAGTTCCAGCAGCGCCGATATGCGGCCGTTCACCTTTACCTCGCCCGATGTGGGCGTGAGGACTCCGGTTATTATCTTGAGTATGGTGGATTTACCGGAACCGTTGGTCCCGATAAGTCCTACCGTTTCTCCCTTAGACACGCAAAAACTCACGTCGCTTAAGGCGTGATGATCTTTATGCCTGGGGCGCCTGGTCAGATGAAGAGCCTCCCTTACACGGTCGGAATTCTTCTCATACAGGCGGTAGGTCTTGCTCAGATTTTTAACTTCGATCACAGTATCCATGTATGTTTATCGGCAGGCAGTGATCTTGCTCCCTGTCTACAATTCAAGATCAGATTTTATACGGTAAATGCAATAAATTATTGCGCTTACTATAAAACATCGGCAAAGTGCGGCTTTAGATTCCTGTATACACTTCGTCCTATCAAAAACATCACTGCGGTAAACGCCCAGAAATACAGGTTTATCCAGCCTTCCTGCCAGAACCATCTGCCTTCGAACAATGCGCTTCTGTATCCGTTCACTATGTAATAAACAGGATTGAGCTTAAACAGCAGGCGCATAGGCTCCCATTTCCCTTTCAGAAACGTTATGTCCCAGAGTATGGGCGTAGCCCACATGCCTATCTGCAGCAGTATGTTTACTATCTGGTTTAAGTCCCTGAAAAATATGACCACCGAGGAACTGATATAGGAAAGCCCCAGCACCAGCGCAAACATACAAAAGCTGTAATAAGGCAGCTGTATCATATGTATGTCCGGCTTCTGGCCATATACAAAGTACAATACCACCAGCACAAACATAAAGAAGATATGCACAAAGCTGGCGCCCACCATTTTTACAACAGGCAGAAGCTTTATCTCAAACACCACCTTCTTTACCAGATAATGGTACTGGAGGAAGGCCTGCATGCCCTGCATCACGGTCTCGTTAAAGTAAAACCAGGGCACCAGTCCCGCGGTAAGCCATAATACGTAAGGCGTTTCTATTCCGCTGGCCAGAAGCTGCGAACGGTTGTGAAAGACCACTTCAAAAACAAAATAGTACAGGACCACAGTTACTACCGGCTGTACCAGCGCCCATATCACGCCCAGATACGATCCGGCATAACGCGTTTTGAAATCATTCTTCGCCAGCTTCCATATCAGCCTGCTTTTATCGGGAGCACGGTTCATTTGCGGTATTCCTTTATACCTCCCCAGTTTCTGTCGCGCTCTATTATATTGAGCTCCATGCCTTCGGGGATAGGCCACTCGATGCCTATATCGGGATCGTTATAACGCAGACCGCCCTCATCACCGGGATGATAAAAATCACTGCATTTGTAGCAGAACTCCGCATAATCGGAAAGCACTAAAAAGCCATGGGCAAAACCTTCGGGAACAAAAAACTGCTTTTTGTTCTCCTCGGAAAGAAGCTCTCCGTGCCATTTGCCGAAGGTTTTTGAACCTTCACGCAGATCCACGGCCACATCAAATACTTCGCCGCGTATCACGCGCACCAGCTTGGCCTGGGGATGATTTATCTGGAAATGAAGTCCTCTCAATACACCCTTTGTTGATGAAGACTGGTTATCCTGCACGAATACCTTATCTATGCCTGCTTCTTTAAAATCGTTATACTGATAGGTCTCCATGAAATAACCGCGCGCATCGCCATGGACGGCGGGGGTTATTATCTTAAGACCTTCTATCTCGCAGGTTTCTACTGTAAGCTTTCCCATATGTGTGTGTGTTACTCCTTTCATTTATTTATATCAGTTCTGCCAGATCAGATCCATGTCCACGCGAGTGCTGATGCCGTCTATGCGTCCGCTCGAAGTGTACTGCCATATGCTGAAACGCCCCGTATATAAGGGGTCGGAACGATACTCAGCCAGCCAGTGGACAAAGTCCTGCAATTCCTCATCATGAAGATTATTGTAATACCACCATCTTCCGGAATATACGCCTGCATAAAGCCCGGCGCTTTCTATCGTCCTGCAGAAAGCTTTTACAACATCAGTGCGTGTCTGAGGGTCCAGGCCGTCGGCCCTGCCTTCTCCGCCCGCGCCCTCAACATCAATGAATACGGGGTAATCCAGGCGGTAATCCCTGCAGAGCGTTGCCACCATCGATGCCTCTTCCACAGCCTCTATCTCATTTATGGCCTGAGTAAAGAAATAAACTCCCACCTTGATGCCGGCGTTGGTGGCGCCCTCTATATTCTGCGCGAATTTGGAATCTTCTATCAGTCCGCCCTTTGTGGAACCGCGGTAACCGCAGCGTATGATGGCAAACTCGACTCCGTCAGCCGCAACCTTTTCCCAGTCTATATCCTGCTGATATACGGAAACATCTATGCCCAGAACGGCGTCGCTGCCTTCCCATTTGGCGGATACTTCGCTTTCGTCCGCATCCTCTTCGCCAACGGGCTTTCTGGTATCTTCTTTGGCCACATCCACTTCGTCTTCGCTCAGGATATAAAGCCCTATATCTTCTATGACCGTATATTCAAGCTCATCGCTCACGGATACGCGCATGGGATCCTCGGGCGTTCTGAATCCGTCAACATCGGCAAGCTTAACGTAATACTCACCGGCTTTAACACCGGGAATGTATATCTGGCCGTCCTGATCTAAGTCCTTGTATTCACCCAGCGGATCAACATTCACAAAAAAGGAATGACCCGTAACCGGCTTGCCTTCCGCATCGGTTACAGTGATGCGTATATCTTTAAGAACACTGCTGGCCTGCAGATACAGACGTCTGCTGTTGTCGGCAGATTCCGATACCTGAACGCTGCTCACCACGCTGCCGCTGTCAAAAAAGGTATCATCCTTTAAAAATGCACGGTAAGGATCCTCTTCTTCGGAGACATTCTGCGTGCCGCCTTCCGTTCCGCCGGGTTTTACCGCCGGTTGATTGGTCTGCCATACCAGCAATACCAGCAGCAATATCGCTGCCGCTGCCGAAACGATTGCGATGTTTCTTACACGTTTATCCACTTTACCTTACAGTCCGCCTGCCACTTCCTTAAGATACTGTCCGTATGCCGTTTTCATCAAAGGCTCTGCCAGTTTGAGCAGTTGCTCCTTTGTGATAAAACCGCGTTTATAAGCTATCTCTTCTATGCATGAGATATACAGGCCCTGTCTCTTCTGGAAAGCTGCCACGAAATCCGCTGCATCCAGCAGCGCATCATGATTTCCGGTATCCAGCCATGCAAAGCCTCTTCCCAAAGTCTCCACATGCAGATCACCGCGCTCCAGATAAGCATTGTTTATGCTGGTGATCTCTATCTCGCCTCTTGCCGAAGGCTTAACGTCTTTGGCGATGGCCACTACGTCATTATCGTAAAAATACAGGCCGGGTACTGCGTAATTGCTCTTGGGATGCGCCGGCTTTTCTTCTATGGAGATAGCCAGACCGTTCTCATCAAATTCCACAACGCCGTACTCCCTGGGATCACGCACGTAATATCCGAATATCGTGGCTCCTTTATCGCGGGACGCAACTTCGCGCAAAAGCTTCGAAAAGCTCTGTCCGTAAAAGATGTTGTCACCCAGGATCAGGGCCACGCTGTCGCTGCCTATGAATTTCTCGCCTATGATAAACGCGTCGGCCAGTCCTCTGGGCGTTTCCTGCACGGCATAACTGAATTCCATTCCAAGCTGGCTTCCGTCACCCAGAAGCTCCCTGAAAACAGGCAGATCCCTGGGCGTGGAGATTATCAGTATTTCCTGTATCCCCGCCAGCATCAGTATGGACAGAGGATAATAGATCATTGGCTTGTCATAGACAGGCATGATCTGCTTGGAAACAGCCTTGGTCAATGGATAGAGTCTGGTGCCGGAACCGCCGGCAAGGATTATACCTTTCATCTGCATATACCTCTTTTCGGGGTGAGCTGTATCTTACACATTATACATTGTTTCGTAGTACTTCTGGTAATCGCCGCTGGTCACGTTCTTCATCCAGTCCTCATGCTCAAGATACCACTGAATGGTAAGGCGTATGCCCTCTTTGAACATGGTGTCGGGCTGCCAGCCGACAGCGGCTTTTATCTTATCGGGAGCTATGGCATAACGCCTGTCATGTCCCTTGCGGTCTTCCACATAAGTGATCAGATCCCTGCTGACATTTGCCTTTCTGGGATCGGAATCGGGCAGGATCTCCAGCAGCGTGTCTATGATTATCTGAACTATTTCAATATTCTGCTTCTCGTTATGTCCGCCCACATTGTAGGTCTCAAAAAGCTTGCCCTGCTCCTGCACCATATCGATGGCTTTTGCATGATCCCTTACATAGAGCCAATCGCGGACGTTCTTTCCGTCACCGTATACGGGAAGCTTCTTTCCGTTTAATGCATTGTTGATCATCAGCGGGATCAGCTTCTCGGGGAACTGGTAAGGTCCGTAATTATTTGAACAGTTGGTGATGTTTGCAGGGAAATGATAGGTATCCATATATGCCCTCACCAGCATATCCGATCCGGCTTTGCTGGCGGAATAAGGCGAATGGGGCGAATAGGGCGTGGTCTCGTAGAAATAACCGTCGCCCTCGGGAAGTGAGCCATACACCTCATCGGTGGATACATGAAGGAATTTCTTTCCTTCGGGATAGGTCCCGTCTTCCTTCTCCCAGGCAGCCCTTGCGCAGTTGAGCATAACAGCGGTTCCCAGCACATTTGTCTTTACAAATACTTCGGGATTCTTGATGCTGCGGTCTACATGGCTTTCTGCCGCAAAATGCACTACCCTGTCGATGTCGTTTTCGGCAAAGATCCTGCTGATGGCATCCTTGTCGGTAATATCCGCCTTTATAAAAGTATAATTGTCACGCTCGTCTATGCCTTTTAAATTTTCAAGATTTCCGGCATAGGTAAGAACGTCGACATTGATGATGCGGATCTCATCACCGTATTTCTCAAACATGTAATGAATGTAATTGGAGCCTATAAATCCGGCGCCTCCGGTCACAAGATAAGTTCTCATTCTTTCTCCCTTCGATCAATAGCCCATGTAGCTGTAATTCATATCCACATTCCCCTTTATGCCCGAAATAGAGCCCTTGGAGGAATACTGCCATATATCATAATGCCCGCTGTAATCGGTCTGGCTGGTATAGTGCGCCAGCCATATCTTATATCCGCCTATGACGCTCATATCCAGCGAATAGCCGTACCAGCTCTTTGACGAATATACGCCTCCGGCGTATCCGCCGTTGTTGATGGTCTCGCAGAAAGCTCTGGCCACTGCCGACCTGGTTGCGCGGTCAAGACCGTCGGCCCTGCCGTTTTTGTTGACCGTAAACTCCACATCTATAAAGATGGGGTAGGATATGTTGTATCCCTGAGCCAGGCTTAAGCACATGGAAGCTTCTTCCACCGCCTCAACTTCATTTACTGCCTGGGTGAAGAAATACAGTCCCACTTTGATGCCTGCCGCCTGCGCTCCCTGTATATTGGTCCTGAAGGTAGGATCCTCAACCAGCACGCCCGTAGAAGAACCACGGTATCCGCAGCGGATGATAACGAAGTTTACGCCGCTGGCCTTTACTGCATTCCAGTCGATGGAGCCGTTCCATTTGGAAACGTCTATGCCCAGGATGCCCTTACCGCCGTTGTTTCCGCCGCTGTTGCCTCCGGCATTCTCCTGAATGAGCACGCCGTTTTCATCAAAGTGATACTTAACACCCTTTATGATCTGGTCGCCTGTAACTTTATTTCCGTTCTTATCAAAGAAATAGGTCTTTCCGTCTAAAGTCTGCCAGCCGGTGTAGATGTATTCTACCTCACCAAGGATATAAAAGGTTTCTTCCTTGTAGTAATCGGCGTAAACGGCTTCCTGGTATTTGTCGCCGTTCTTTATGTACAGCTGGTTTCCGTTCTTATCCTTAAGCTTTGTTGTCTTATCCTTTTTAGGATCCTTCTTGCCGTCCTTGTCCGTAGGAGTTGGGCTGCCGGAAGGATCATCTCCCGTAGGCTTGGGAGTGGGTGTTTCGTGCTGATCGTTCTGCCCGCGCTGATCGTTCTGCCCGCGCTGATCTTTATGTCTGCGTTGGTTTTTATGTCTGCGCCGCTGCAGGGTTCGCAGGCGGCTGCTAAATTGCCTGCTGCCGAAACCGTTGCCGCCGCTAAATCCGCCGTTGCTGCGCTTCCGCTTTTCGCGGCCGGTGACGCTGAATCACCTGTCGCTGAAACCGTTACCGCCGCTAAATCCGCCGTTGCTGCGCTTCCGCTTTTTGCGGCCGGCGCTGCTGCGCTTCCCGGAACCGCTGCTGCCGTGTTTCCAGCTCTTGAAACTGACGCTTCCGAATAATCGGGTTCGGGGATATCTCCGGCATCAACCACCTTGTATCCGTCTGAACCTTCCTTCGGCGTTTTGGTGGATTCCACCCATTCCACAGTATCTCCGGTAGCGGGAGTAGGTGTGGGAGGCGGTCCTTCTTCAGGCTCCTTGCCGTTTCCGGTATCCTCTACCGCTGCATTTACTTCGGTCTCTTTCTTTATCTCTTCTTTAACATCGATCTTCTGATAGGAGATATTCTCCTTAACTTTCACTGTCGTGGGTATTGAAACAAAGTCACAGCCTTCCTGATCGAGAACTGCCAGCTTATAATCTCCGCCTGCCACATCCTTTTTATAGATGATGCCGTCCATGTCTTCATCCACCAGACGAAGCTGCTCGCCGTTTGACGGCGTAAGCACCACTTCGAAGGGGATATCCATGATAAGGCGATCTGTCTCGGCATTGATAAATTTAAGCTTAATATCCTTTGCAACTGATGTAAAATTCAATTTTACCGAAATGACTGCATCTTCATCACCCGTTTCACCATCGGGATCAGGATCTTCGTCGGGAACCGAAGAGCCGTGGCCGGCATTTGCCATAGCCATCAGACCACTCTGTCCGGAAATGCCTATGCCTGCAAGGCGCTCGCCAACATCATACATATAAGGCTTGTTCTCGGCTACGCTTCTGTTCTTATAGGACTGCACGCCTATGAACACGCACAGCACCAGAAAGCAGACAGCGGCAGCCACCAGAACTATCATGTTTACAGGATTCTTCCTGATGGAGGGAGCCACAGCCTTATCATCTCTGCCATGACCTTCCTCAAGGCTCATGATCTCGCCGGTCTCAAACAGCCTGGGATCTTCTTCCTCCTCAGTATCTGCGGCATCCTCTTCGGTATCGGCGTACTCGCCGTCTTCTGTATCGGGATTAGCATCAGCTTCTGCCCCGGAATAATCGCCGTCTACGGCTTCAGGATATGTTTCATCTTCCGATCCGGAATACTCGCCGCCTACGGTTTCAGCATCTGCGCCGTCTTCTTCCGGATCAATGTAGGGATCTTCACCGTCTTCTGATTCGATGTAAGCGCCGTCTTCGCCTTCCGCATATTCACCGTCTTCCGATTCGATATAAGCGTCGTCTTCGCCTTCCGCATCTTCACCGTCTTCTTCCGGATCAGCGTAGGCGTCTTCAGGCAGTTCATCTGCATCTTCACCGGCCTCATCCTCATCATCTTCATCCGGGACCAGATACAAACCGGTTACTTTATCAATCTCTGCATCTATCTCATCAGCAGCAGGATCATAGCCCTCTGCTTCTGATTCATCTGAATAATCCTCATCTTCGTAAACAGCATCGGGATCATCTGTGTAATCACCCGCTTCTGATCCGCCTTCGTAGTCACCGGGCGCGGCATCTGTGTAATCACCGGCTTCGGTATCCGTGTAGTCACCGGCTTCAGTATCTGTGTAATCACCGGCTTCGGCATCTGTGTAGTCACCGGCTTCGGTATCTGTATAGTCATCGGCTTCGGTATCTGTGTAGTCACCGGCTTCGGTATCTGTATAGTCACCGGCTTCGGTATCTGTATAGTCACCGGCTTCGGTATCTGTATAGTCACCGGCTTCGGTATCTGT
>CADAHD010000006.1 GCA_902787595.1 uncultured Lachnospiraceae bacterium | reverse complement strand
TGGATTTTACGGTTAAACATGAGAACTGTACCATTAAGGAAACAGTAGAGGATATAAAGGATATGCTGCCTCTGATGAGTTATTCAAAGCAGGAGCTGTCATGCAGGGATGCGGTTAAAAAGCTTATGAGAGAGAGGGCGGGAAACAATGTTTAGTACAGAGGAAATAGGTGCTTCCAATATTCTTGAATATGCCGTGCATATACCGGACAGCTACTGCAATCAGATACGCCGCGGTGAACTCAACGGAGTTGCGGCATATAACGAATTCGGTGAAGAAAAAAAGCTTTTCGGGCTTTATGTCACAGGCAGGCATAATGACTGGCTGGAGATAGTATGGCTTTATTTTGATGATGAGAACATCGGTGTCATGGCGCAGGCCGATTTTATACGCTTCTGTTACAGAAATGAACGCGCCCGCAGTATGCAGGCTCTTAAGGGTGCATTTATGGAAGTGCATATGGATGAGAGCGGGGAAAAACAGCAGCTGATATTCGAGCTGGCCGGAATGCAGAGCAGCAGGGAAAAGAATAATATTTTTGAATTCAGCATTGCGCAGGTTGCGCAGAGAGAGACACTGGCAAAGATGAAAAAGCGTCTCAGCTGCAAATCCCTGTGTGATTGTGATGAAGATGAGCTTGATGAGCTGGATGCCATGATGCAGGAAGATGAGCGCAGCACGCCGGTACCGCTGTTTATGGACTGGTTTGCCTATCAGCAGGATATCAGTAAAGTGTGTTTTAAAAACGGCAAGCCCGTGGGAGCACTGCTTTTTACCTTAAGCTCTGAGTATCTGGTGATAGATCTGGCTTATACGGCAGACGGTATGGCTCTTCCCGTCCTGATCGCAAATGCGCTGGAGGATGCGGAGAAGCTGTATTCACCCGATCAGAAAATACTGGTTCCGGTCGTGGTGAACAAGACCAGCGATATAGTTGAGAAGATGGTACCGGATGCTTACAGAGGAGAGATAGTGGAGGGCGCTATCTGGTTCTGAAATGTTAATGTTGGACAAATGTCGGACACTGAGGCATAGTATTACATGGTGATCATATTGCAATGCGTCTGGATGTGCATTGCTTTTTTTGAAAGGCGGGGTGATAAATATGGGCGATCTATTCAAGGATAAGGAAGAACAGAAAAAAAAGGAACCGGTCTTTAATGTCAGTGATTATCGAAACGCTGATGTGCTTGCTGAAGAGGAGCGCAGGAAACGTATAAGGGAAGAGCAGCGTAAATGGATCGAGAATGATCCTAACAGGCTTGAAAACCGCGCACATGAAATGGCGGAGAAGAACAGGCTTCATCAGGGTGAGAAAGAAAAGATCTATCACAGTGAGGAAGAGGCAAAGAAAAGCCTTGAGAAGGATTATTTTAAGATAACCGAGCCTACCGTGAAATGGGAAGAGGCTAAGTTTCCCACCATGCCCGAAGAACTTCACAAGATCATGAAGGATATACTTAATGATGATAAGAGAATGTCCAAGAGCCGTTTCGGAAGGGTGAAGGAAGCTGTGCAGAATCTGGCTAAGGCTGATAACGAACAGCTTCAAGAGTATTTTGTGGATCAACTGATCTTAGAAACCAGGGATTATCTCAATAAAGCAACCGGCAGGACTTATGAACACCGCATTAATAACTGCAGCAAACTGCTGAGCGGACTCAGAGAATTAAAAAAGACATATATATCGGAGCAGGAAAGCATAGAAAAGAAGGCTGCCGGAAACGATAAAGAGGCAAAGGAAGTTATACGATATAAAAGCGGCATCGAGGCTTTAAAAAGCAATTTGATCCCTCCTTATCCCGGAAAGAGCGATAAGGCAAAACTCAAGAGTTATCAGGAAGAGATAAATAATACCGGCATCATCTTTACCATGCAGTATAACAAGTATATAGCTGCCTGTGACAGATATCTAAATAAAAAGAACCTGCCCAGGGACGGAAAGTCCTATGTGGAAAAGCTGATGAACAAGGCCGAGAAGGAGCTTAAGATCTTTAATAATGCGCTTACCGATTTTCTGGATGAGAGCAGGGAGCTTAAGGATATCACCTGGGGTGATGCTATAACACGCCGTGTAGATAACAGGGTTGAATTAAATACAAAAAAAGCAAAGAATGTAGGCGCAGGCACTTCGGATGTTTTTAAGATAAAAAGAGGGACATCCGAATACGGATATTTTAAGGCGGAAGAGAACCTGGGACGCGATACGGCAGACTGCTGGAATATCATATATAACAAATATAACAATGACAAAGAGCTTGGTGAAAATGAAAGAAAAGCCCTTAACGGACTGGCTGAGAGCCTTAAAAAAGACTTTGAGAATATAGAAAACGAAAAAGATGCAGCAAAGAAACAGGCTATGATAAGGTCATTTTACAAGGAGGTCTGTGGCGGGGCACTGAAGGGATACAGATTTTATAATACCATGGCTGTTCCGGGAAACAAGTCTATGCAGGAGATGGTTCAGAAAAGGAATTATAACTGCTGGCAGTACTTCAGAAAACTGGGGACCGATGATCCTAAGATGGTAAACTTTGTGGCCGCGATCATGGAGGAATTCTGCAGGAAATATAATTCATTTGCAATCGCAACAGGCAGCGCAAAGATAAAACCCGGCAGCAATATAACCGGCAGGAATGTCGCAACATACCGCCTTGCGGTAATGCTGGGCGCAGAGAGATGTGTAGCCAGATCAGAGACTGCGCAGATAAAATTCAACGGAAAAGATGCCTTCGGCAATCTGATGGAGGAGGCTAAAGGTAAAGACGGATATGACTGGAGCAAGAGCGGTGCAAAGTATTCTTCGCAGTGTATAGAGGATATGGCTAATATGCATGTCCTGGATATGATCTGCGGACAGGTGGACAGGCATCAGGGAAACTATTTTTTAAACGGCGGAGCGGAAAGAATAGACAGCTTAAAGATGATCGATAATGAGATGGCTTTTGGAAATCTTGAAGCCGGGGATCTGGAGAGGGGCGTTAACAGCCTTCCGGCTTTCGATATGATATCCATAGCCGTAATGTCCGATGATGTCAAAAAAAGGATAAAAGATCTGGATAAAAAGTCGATCGAACTTCTTCTTGAGGACGTGCTTTCTACCGAGGAGATAAACGCTGCATCCAACAGGCTGAAGTTTATACAGGAAAAGATCAGACTGTATGAGGAGGAAAACGCGCGGAAGGGAAGGAGCGCCGATCCCAAGGAACGCCTGGAAAAGCACTGCATGGGCTTTAAGGAGTACAAAGCTTATAAGTATCAGTATGAGATGCTTAAAAAGGCTGAAAAAATAAAAAAGAAGGAGGATAAGAATCCTCCGGTAGACAAAGTCTCTTATCTTCAGTACAGCAATATGGAAAGCAAAGCTGTTCTGAAAAAGAACATGGATAACTTTATGAAACAGCACGAAAAGGATGAGTTGAATGCCTAAGAAAAGCGCAACAGAAAAAAAAGAAAAAGAAAAGGAAAAAGCCTTAAGTCTCCCGGAGCTTTATTTTCCGGGACTGACCGGTGATCCGTTTAAAGATGATGCTGAGGAAAAAGAGTATTATCTCAGGTTTCTGGATATGCTTTGTCTTATATCCGTGGATCTCAACGAGAATCATCCGGATATTTCGCTGGACCGTGTGGGCAGTATCCTTTCGGATGAGCAGCTTATGCGTTCGCTCGAGCCGCATGCCCATATTCCTTATCCGCGCAGGGAGGAGCTTAAGCATGTGTATTTAAGGCTGCTCCGCAGATCGGAAGAGTCGGTTCAAGCGGGGAGAAGAACGCCTATATCGATGCTGCTTGATTCGGGAATGCTTGACAAGCTGGAGATGCTGGCTGTGCTGCTTGCATATTCGGCATCAGTAAACCGCAAGTATGAGCGCATCTATGCTGTCCTGCAGGCAAAAAAAGAAGAGTGTACCAGGCCGACCATAGGTCTGTGTCTGGATATCGCGGGGCTGATACTTGAGGACGAAGAAAAAGATGCTGCGGTCCTGCTTCGTGAAGACAGCTTTTTAAATACGGTTTTGCTGGAGGCGAGGGATAAGAGCAGAGCTGCTTCGGAAATGGCTGCTCCGCTTAAGCTTAAGGCTTCGGTGCTTAAACTGCTTTTGGCGGCTGATGACGATCTGGGAGAGCTTAACCGCTGTGCGGAACTTTTGAGCAGCGTTGATCCTGAGGCGCAGGTTATCAGAAAAGAGGAAGCAGCAGAACTAATAAGCGCATATAACGGCATGATGGCGTCGGGGGGCGGCGTTATAGATATCTGCGCACCCGAAGGCAGCGGCCGTCGCTTTATTGCGGGAAAGCTCGCTGCGCAGATGCAATGCCGTCTTCTTTCGGTTAATGTTTCTGCCATGCTTTCTTTTAACTGGGAAATGCAGAATGTTTTTCTGGGGGAGATACTTATAAGAGGAATACTGGCGGGGGATATCATCTATCTATATGATCTGCCGCGTGATCTGGAAAATGCGCTTATCAGGGTATTTACCACTCTGCAGGACAAGATCAGCGTGATCATCACAGGCAATGATTCGCCTGTTGACGGAAGCCTGGCCGGGATCATCAAGGGAAGTATCTACAGGATGAATTTAAAACCCATAGGAGATAAAGAGCAGAAGATATTATGGGAAGAAGCGGCTTCGGAATTTGGTGTTTCCTATTCAGATGATTTGGATCTTGAAGAGATAGTTTCAAAATATACTATGAATCCCGGAAGGATATTCCATGCGGTTAAAAACAGCATGAGCCTTATCGATATCGATGAAGAGATAGACAAGGAGCTCTTGCAGGAACAGATAAGGCGTATCTGCGCCGTTGATTTCGGTGAGACAGCAAAGCGCCTGGAGAGTCCTTTTGTATGGGATGATCTTGTGGTAGAGCGCGAAAGCGAAATACTTTTGAAGCAGGTCTGCGACCGCGTCAGATTTAAGAGCAGGGTCAATGTGGATTTTGGCTTTGGAGCCAAACTGCCCTACGGCCGCGGATTGTCTGTAGTCTTTTACGGACCGCCCGGAACGGGCAAGACCATGGCGGCACAGGTGCTGGCAAATACTCTGGGACTGGATATATACCGTATCGATCTTTCGCAGGTATCCAGTAAATACATAGGTGAGACCGAGAAAAATCTGGGCGTGGTATTTGAGGCGGCTAAGAATTCAAATGCAATACTGTTTTTTGATGAAGCGGATTCGCTGTTTTCGAAGCGTACCAATGTGAACAGTTCCAATGACAGGTATGCCAATGCCGAGACTTCCTACCTTTTGCAGAAAGTAGAAGAGTATTCGGGGATGTCCATACTGGCTACCAATAATATGCAGAATTTTGACGCGGCATTTAAACGCCGCATGAGCTTTATCATACCCATAGGCATGCCGGATGAGCCTACCAGGGCGCTGTTATGGAAAAAGGCATTTCCGAAGGATGCGCCTCTTGCAAAGGATGTTGATTTTGAAGTGCTTTCAAAGGCAGTTGAGATGAGCGGCAGCAGCATTAAATCCGCCGCTGTTTCCGCAGCTTATCTTGCGGCAGCTGCAGATTCAAAGATAAACATGGAATTCATTTCCATAGCTGTTGAAAGGGAATGTTTAAAGAACGGCAGGACAGGCGCTCGGAACGATATCCTGCGGGTTATGATGGAGGGCTGAGATATTGGCCGGCAGAACATGCACATATCACCATATAAGCTCAAATAATCTGGGAAGGTGGAAAGAACTTATCATTCCCACGATATATGACGAGCTGCTTGAATACAGAAAAGATCTGAGCGAGAATTATATCTGCATAGGGGTTAAATATGAAAAGGAAATGGCAGGCGCCCTTATAGCCCACATAGAGCAGGTGATCGGAGATATACAGATCATAAGCATATATGTACGGCAGCAGTTCAGAAGAAGAGGCCTGGGATCGGGAATGGTCCGAAAGCTTCGGGATATTGCGGCAACAGGCTACAGCTTTGAGCGTGGGGAATTGGGCGCGGAGGTTTATATAAAAACAATGTACGCCCTGCCCGCAGAGCTCCGCAGAAACTATGAGGCTTTTCTTAAAGCCGTGGACTTTACGCAGTTTTATATATTTAAAAAAGCTGCAGGCAGAAAACCTGCCCTTTGCGGAGCGGATGCAATGCTTCGCATCTATGATCTAAGAGATGACGGGGAATACTGATGTATTGCTTTAGTGACTATTTTGATATCAAGAAAAAGAAAAAGCCTTATGAGACTGCTGCAGATGATCTGAAAGATCACCTGGCGGCGCTGGATATGCTCATAGAGGCTTTTATGTATTTTAAGGCCGGAAAACAGGATGAGTGCCGTTTTCATGCCCGCGGTATAAAGGCAGACGAGGAAGAGATAGCTGCTTATATTGCTGCGCCTCCGCAGGAGCGGCCGGCGGAACAGAGATCGCTTAATGTTGCAAAGGATATGAAGAAAGCTCTGGAACATATACGTTCGAGAGAAGATATCAGCCTGAAGCAGGGGATAGAAATGCCCATCAGAAGGATCGTTGAGGAATTTGCTCTTGATATTCCCGAGCTTTTTATGGTACTTATGGCGGCTGCGGCGCGTTATGATCTTAAATATCTGCGCATGTTCGGCTTTATCGCGGATAGCGATACGGAAACATCACTGAATGCAGGAGTGGCGGACGCACTCCTTAATTTCTTTTTGTCTCTGCCGGGAGGAAAACTGGAAGAGATGCTCGATCCTTCCTCAAATCTTGGCTTTTTCCTGCTTTTGAGCGGGGATTCAAATGAAGCCTCAAAGCTTTTGCAGCATATAAAGCTTAATGATGAAGCTTACCGTTATCTGCTATGCGGGAGTGACAGCTTTACAGAGGCTTTTGAAGAGAGGGATGATGAAGAGCTTTTCTTTAAGGATTTTGTGCAGGAAGCTGTTGCCACGCAGGATGCAGGTGAGGGCATTCATCTGAGATATGTTGAATGCAGCGACAAAGAAGATGTTGAATATGCTCTGGGCAGGGCAGCTTCAATAGCGGGCTGTCCCTTATATAAGATCAAAGCGCTTGAGTTCTATGAGGCTGACAGAACGCTGAGGCAGAAGCAGCTGTTCAGGATGCGCATATGCCCCGGATTTGTGCAGCTTGTACATGAGGATGAGGCGCGTGATGATGAGCGGTATAACAGAAAGCTCAAAACCGCTTTGGAGGTGAGTATAAGAAGTCTTGCCGATCGGCTTCCCGGCAGGGTTATATACATTTGCGGAAGAAAACGCATACCGCCCATGGATCTGAGCGCAAAGCTTTCTCCGGCACTGTTAAAGCTGCCTTTACCGGATGCTTCGCAGCGCATAGGGATATGGAACAGGGCTTTGGCGGAAATGAAGCTTGCCTGCGCAGATGATATCAGCATTGCCGATATAGCAGACTGCCATGCCATCTCTTACTCCGCGATAATGAGATTGTGCCATCAGGCAAAAGAGAGTCTTATCGCTGACGGGCAAAAATGCATCAGCCGCGAAAGGATGCAGGAGCTGCTCTTTAAACTTGATACTTCCGACTTTGAACATCTGGCTACAGAGGTGGTGGCCAGATATACCTGGGATGATATCTATATCGAGAATTCACAGAAGAAACGTCTTAAGGCGGCCTGTGACCGTTACCGCCTGCGGGGGCGCCTGGGTGATAAATGGGGCATAAACAGCAAGAATGCCTACGGCAACGCGGTGATACTGCTTATGTACGGACCTCCGGGCACAGGCAAGACCATGGCTGCCCAGGTCATAGCAAATGAGGTTATGACACCCCTTTATCGCGTAGATGTATCTCAGATCTTTTCCAAGTACATAGGAGAAACGCAGAAGAATCTGTCACGCATCTTTGATGAGGCGGCCAGGCGCAATGTGGTGCTTTTCTTTGATG
This sequence comes from uncultured Lachnospiraceae bacterium, assembly GCA_902787595.1. The sequence goes on along the minus strand of CADAHD010000006.1, from coordinate 11,740 downwards.
AAGCCGATGCGCTGTTTACCAGGCGCACAGAGATAAAGGATTCACATGACAAATATGCCAATTCCGACACCAGCTTCCTTTTGCAGAAGGTAGAGGAATACAACGGGATCTCCATACTTGCCACCAATAATTTTCAGAGTTTTGATCCTGCCTTTATGAGGCGTTTATCCTATGTTGTGCGTTTTGAGAGGCCTGATGAAGCGACAAGACTGGCTATGTGGCGCAATATGCTTCCCGAAACGGTGCCCAGGGACCCCGATATCGATAATGAATTCCTGGCATCAGCATTTAAGGAACTGACCGGAAGCAATATCAAATCTATATTGCTGGCTGCGGCTTATATGGCCGGAGCCGAAGACAGAGCGTTAAAAATGAAGGATATTATCCTTGCGATACGGTATGAATATGAGAAAACAGGCAGGCTGATCGATTCGGATGAATTCGGGCCTTATGCTATCTATATGCAGGAGTAGGACGTCCTCAGAGTTGTGGCTGCGGCCTTAGTGAACAGAGTATATGGAAAATCTAAAATTAAGCAATTTAACAGAAGATGATCTGGATGAGCTTTTGGAGGCGCCTGAGGGCAGCAGGGAAAGCGATGCGTTTTTTGCGCGCGGAAAAGACAGGGCAGATCTTAAAATGCAGCTGGAGGCGCTGGCGCAGGATACGGATAGTAAAGACAGCGTATCCGTTGCAAATACCGAATTTGGCGTGGCAAAGGAAAAAACGGGCATCAAAGAGCTTTTGGAAGAAAATGCGGCAGAAGCAAAGGATGAGTCCGCACAGGAGGAGGCTGCCGAAGATCCGTCCCCTGCGGAAGAAGCGCCGAAAAGCAAAGCAGGCGGGAGGCAGCAGGAAGAAGCTCCTAAGGAATTGAGCGAAGAACAGTCGGATGAATATGAGCCCGAAAGAGCCGAAAGACTCCGGGCTGTAGAAACGATAAAAGACTTCAATGAAAAAGCTGAGATAAAGAACGGAAAAGCCGGTAAAGATGCTCTTATGGATAATGTACAGAACAGTGTCAGCGCTTATGTAGATGTTACCGATAAAGAGACTATGCTCGGCCATGATAAGGCTTCTTTGAATGAAGATGCTGTTGATAACGCTTTGGGAAGGCTGCAGAAGCTTGAACGCGCCTGCAGCGAATATATCGAAAAGAAGAACCCGCTGTTAAAGACAGGAAGGAAAAAGAAGAATGCTGTGCGATCACTGAAAGGGCAGCTTCAGAACTTAAAAGAAGAAAAGGAAGGTTTTGAAGAAACCTATGAAGACTTGTATCTTCCCTCACCTGCCTTAAGGAAAGATGAAGATAAGGGCAGCGGCGGAATGGGAGACGACGACGGTAAAAAGAAGAAAACGGATGTATCCTGGGAAGAACTGGATAAGGGACAGCAGAGTTTTGTTAAGGGAACGAGTGCTATGGGAGCTTATTCGGTCCTTCCGTTTGAGATAAGCGAAAGCGGCGATGCCGTCAGCGCCGATTCCACGGGATATATGAATTACACGGAGCTAAGCGCCGATCGGCGTCTGGATGAGGTTAAGCTTTCGGATAATGCCCGGATGCAGCTTACTGTAGTAAAGACCATAGGTTTTCTTTTTGGAGTTGCCGACTGGCAGCAGATCGTTGATCCTGAGGAACTGCTTTACAATGAGGATAACGGCGAAGTTAAAAATATACGCATAAGCATAGTCCCGGGGATGTTTGGAGATGTATCCGATAAGATAAACGATGCGGACGGGAAACATTTTGCGGAGTCGCTTAAGGGTGATCCGGAAGGCATAAAAATGCTTGACGCTTTTCTTAAGCAAAAAGTTGGCAGTGTGCAGATGCTGGAGGCTGCAACAGGGATAAAGGCAGCTACGATATATAAAAGGCTGCTTTCGATAAGGCGTTATCTTAAGGACGTGTTGAAGCAATGATTCTTGCGTTTTATTGCTTAAAATGGTATCATATTTAAGATAATGATTTGTTAAATTGGAGAAAATCTCTATGAAGAATAAAGATGGCAAAAAGACGCTTTCCGACGCCGAAAAGTCAAAAAAGAAGCTGATCCGGAGCGTTATTTTTGCATTTGTCGCGGTGATCGCGTTTTGTATCGTCTTTTTTCAAAGGAATTATCTTGGGTGGAACAGCCGCTATCTGTTTGCTTCCGTAAGTGAAGTGGCATATGGTCAGAACGGCCACAGCATTTTGATCGATAACAGTAAAAAGACTGTTTTGCTGATTGACGATACAGGCGTTGTTTCAAAACGCATTGACGGCGGTGAAGATAATTCTGTTTTTTTCTATGCAACTCATGCGGCTGAAGGTGACGATGGCAGCATATATATTTCCGAGATCAAATACGGTGACAGAGGCAATCTGCTGGATCGCGAAAGCATCATCAGGATAAAAGGCAATAAAAAAAGCATTCTGTATTATAAAGACTACAGCACGGAAAATGAAGCCGATACTCCGCTGCAGTATGGCTGTATCAGGGAAATGTATTTTGCTGATGGCTTTTTGTATTATGTGTGGGCGGATAATGATAACGTACGTATATACAGACAGAGCGGAGACAACGGGGCGGAATGCATCATGGAATATGCATTAAGCGGCCGCATCAATGATGTATCTTATGATGTTTCCGTCGAAAAGATCGTTATAAGCTATCGAAACGGGGATATCGTTGTTGCTGATAAAAACGGCGGTGAGCTGGTGAAGGAGGCTGTGGAAGATATCATCATGGCAGATCTTCTGGCCAGGGGCGGAAAGGTATATTTTACCGAGATGCTTACGCCTTATGTCGGCTGTTTTGATGTAAACGATCCTTCGGCGCTTACAGTCCTTACGGATGAGCTGGGACTGGTATATAAGCTGGATGTAGCATTTGACGGATCAAAGGCGCTTATAACCGATCAGGCAGCATTCTATGATCTTGCCATAAGCGGTGATACCGTTACTTCCTGCGAATATATCGAAGAAGCTTCGGTGGCGTATTTCGGCAGCGTGATATTCATCTGGTTTTTACTGGGAATCGGTATCGTCTTTGCATTTTATCCTCTCTATCATCTTCTGGCATGGTATAGCAGGCTTGTCGCTAATAGTGAACAGGCTATGCGCGTGCTGTTCATTGTGGTCGCTTCGTTTGCCGTGGCTTTTATACTGTCATATTCCATGGTCGGGGAACTCATGGGTAACAGCACCGAAGAGGGTGAAAAAAAGATCATGCTTTTTGGACAGCTGATGCTCTCATATATGGATGCTGACAGTCTGCAGGATCTGGATTCGCCTTTAGAGTATCATAATGATGAATATGAAAGCATAAAGGGTCAACTGGACAGACTGATAGCAGAAAGCTATAAAGCCGGAGAGTATTATTACTATATCCTTTCGAGGCGAAACGGTGATGCCCTTGCCTGCATAATGGACTATGAGGATACTTCTTCGATTCTTTATCCCATGTATCCTTATGATCTGGAACCTTATCACAGCGTGCTGGAGACCGGAGAAGCCGTATCTTATTCGGAGAACAGCGCATACGGTGCATGGAGTTTTGTGCTTATGCCTATCACTAACAGTGACGGTGAGATAGTTGCGGAGCTGGAAGTGGGGCAGAGTCTGGATGCGCTTAACAAGAGACGTAACGATCTCGTGCGGGATCTGGCATTGAATGTTTTTATATGTACGCTTGTTATAGCAATGCTGCTTATGGAAATAGCATTTCTTCTTAATTCTCTTGAAAAGAGAAGAAGGCATGCTGCTGAAGAACTGGATCCCACCGAACGTCTCCCGATCAGATCGATCATTTTCTTCTCATACCTGGCCGATTCAATGCAGGATGCTTTTATAGCTGTGCTCTGCACTGACTTGTACAAGGGCACGCTGCCGCTTTCAGACGGGATCGCGGTTGCTCTTCCTATGAGCGCGCAGCTGCTGATGATGGCTGTTGCCTCGGCCTTTGCCGGAAAAGCGGCAGAGGCTTTGGGCACCAAACGCACGCTTATAAGCGGTATGCTGATAGAGCTGGCCGGATTTATTACCTGTTTTGCGCTGGGCAGTTATAACGGCCTGCTGATAGGAAAGATGCTTATCGGTACAGGAATGGGGATCATATATGTATGCTGCAATACGGCTGCGACTATGGCAAAGACTGTGGAAAAATCCGGAGAAGCCTATGCGGGTGTTACATCAGGAATGCTTTCCGGCATTACGATAGGCGGAGGACTTTCATCCGTGCTTCTTTCTCTGGGCGGATGGAGACTGATCTATATGGTGGGTATTATAATCGTGACCATAGGATTCTTATTATGCATCGGAACTGATGATCTGAGGCCCGGAAAACATTCGAAGACAGCGGAAGAGAAGAAAGGCATCAGCATGAGCAAATTCTTCTTAAACAGACGTATCCTTCCATATTTCCTGCTGATACTTGTGCCGTTCATGATCGCTATTTCGTACAGGGAATATTTCTTCCCGTTGTTTGCATCTGAGAACGGGTTTAATGAGGTAAGCGTAGGAAGGCTGTATCTGCTTTGCGGTATGGTTGTCATTTATGTAGGACCGGTGCTGTCTGCAAAGCTTTTGGAAAAGATCGGAGCTTACCGCAGCGTAGTGATGAGCAGTTTATTACTGGTAGTGTCGATGGGACTGTTTATAATATATCCTAGCATCATAACCGTAATATGCGGCATAATACTGTTTTCACTTACTGTTTCGTTTGCATATACCGTACAGTATACTTTCTTTGGACTGCTGCCTGAGTGCGATTCTTTCGGTGAAGGTAATTCACTTGGCATATATTCGGTATTTGAAAGCGTCGGACAGACAGTAGGACCGGTTGCCTATGGTGCGATGCTTGCTTTTGGATACCGTTCGGGCATTATGATCGCGGCAGGCTCACTGCTGGCAGCCGTGCTGCTTTATGTTGTGATAATGGGGAAATCCGGAAAGATGTATTCTAAAGAAAAAGCTTAAATGATGCCGGGGGGGAATTATGGAGATAAGAAAATTCAGGGATGATGAGCTCGAAGAGATAGTGAGCATGACCTGTGAGCATATGACCGGCGGGGACCTGATCGCCGAAGGAGTAAGAAAAAGCTATGCTGAGGGGAATCTTTACGCTTATAAAGTGATCGAAGATAATGAGACTATTGGTTTTATCAGTTTCAAGGAAGGCATAGAGTTTACAGTGCCGCATCCGGAGATAACGGAAGAGATAGAAAAGCTTTACGGACACAAGAGGGTTTTTTACGGCGATGCCGTGTGGGTATCTCCAAAGGCGCGAAATAAAGGCATAGGAACAAAGCTCCTCCATATAATGTTTGATGGGCTTGTGGAAGCCGGAGCGGATTATCTGATGAATGAGTACTGGATATATCCGGGCGGTAAGTCTAAGATACTTCCGCTTTCAAATGTGTTCGGAGAACCTCTTTACAGAAAATTGGTTCCGGGCTTTTATTCTGAGTTGGATAAATATGGGATGAGCTGTCCTATCTGCGGTAAAAAATGCAAATGCAGTGCAGAGATAATCATGTACGAAATGAAGGGAGAGAGAACATGAAGAGAGCCAATTCCGTTCTCGGTAAGAGGATAGCCGGATATCAGAGCGGTATAATGGTGGTTGTGGCATTTATACTGATCCTGGCAAGTTTCCTTGGCTTTTTGTTTATATCCATAAAAACATACAGCAATAAAGCTGAAGATATAGTACGTCTGATCGCGGACCAGATAGAGTGGGAAAGGCTTGAGCCATATGCATTAAGCGGAGTGGATGATGAGTATTCGCTCAGATTAAAAGATTATATGGATGCGGTAAAGACCAATTACAAAGATCTTGCTTTTCTTTACATCTTTATACCCGGGGATAACAGTTTTGTTTATGTCTATGATGCAAAGAAGCCGACTGATGATATTGAGATGATCGATGGTTATGGTTCGCTGTTTTATTATACAGATACCGAATATGATAATCTGCTGCCTGATGTTAAGGCTAAATGCGCGTCTGATAAGATCCATCTGGTTGATTCGGGCATGGGCCTGGGAGTTGAGGTCTGGGCTCCCGTACTCGATAAGAATGGCGACCTGCAGGCTATGGTCGAAGCAGATTACCGCATTACAGATATATACGCCAGTCTGGCAGGGGCAGTAGGCTTTTCGGCTCTCGTTGTTGTTGTATGCATAATGGCGGCAAATCTGATCTTTCAGAATTATATTTACAATAAGGTTTCGCGTCCTCTGGTCAGGCTCAATGATGCCGTTGATTCTTATGAACACGGAAAAATGGATCTGGATGTGGACAGCTTTATAGAAAGGGATGAACTACGGCATCTTGCGGAATCTTTTGAAGCAATGACCAAGCGTATAGAACTGTATAATGAGGAAGTGGCAAAGATCAGCGCGGAAAAAGAGCGTATAGGCGCTGAGCTTAATATCGCAACAAAGATACAGGAAGATATGCTGCCCAGGATATTCCCTCCTTTCCCTGATAAGCCAGAGATAGATGTTTATGCTATCATGAATCCGGCTAAAGAGGTCGGCGGTGATTTTTATGATTTCTTCTGGGTAGATGATGATCATATAGCCATGGTCATAGCGGATGTATCCAGCAAGGGCGTTCCGGCAGCCCTCTTTATGGTCATTTCAAAAACTCTGATAAAGAACCAGACTATGAGCGGGGCGAGCATAGCCGAGGTCTTTGCAAATGTCAATAACCAGCTTTGTGAAGGCAATGAGGAGAGCATGTTTGTAACATCTTTCATGGCTGTGGTCAATATACGCACCGGTGAGATGGAATATGTTAATGCCGGGCATGAGCCTTTCCTGCACAGGAACAAAGGCAAATGGAAATGGGTGAGACCCGAAACCTGCTTTATACTGGCAGGTCTGCCTGATATAGAGTACAAGAGCGCAAAGATGCAGCTTGAACCCGGAGACAGGATCTTTATGTTTACCGACGGAGTTTCGGAGGCACAGAATCTTAACCATGATCTGTATGGCGAAGAGAACATTTATGAGAGCATAGTGAAACGCGGCGATACAGGACTTAAGCGCATGCTGAGCGATATGCGTAAAGATATCGATACTTTCGTAGGCAAAGCTGATCAGTTCGATGATATCACGATGCTGGTATTTGAATACAGGAATAAGGCTGAATAATACTGAATGCAACAAAAAAAGGGGCGGCGCCCCTTTTTTGTTTGTCCGGATATGCCGCAGGATCTATAAACCTTTAGCTGAACTTAAGTTAATGCCGTTTGCACCCAGCGGTATGCTGTGGTCAAGTCCCACAAATTTGCCGCCTTCCTGCCATAAGACATCTTTTACGAATTTGTACTTGTCATTATCCCAGGTGGTGAAGTCATCCAGGAGAAGACCGCCGGTATCGCCCGAATTGGCGTTCAGACACCAGAAGGTATGGTTTAAGTGGTATTTACCTATCAGCTGTCTCATGCAGGTCATCCATTTAAGATTGGGCTCTCTCATGAAACCACCCCATTCACCTATAAGAAGAGGAGCGGTATTATCCTCATAGATAAAGAACCAGTTATCATGCCAGCAGTCTTTCATAAGGCTGTTATAATCATAATTGCCTTCAAACCAGGGCTGTTCATATACTGTAGGGCCATAGTCATGAGGGGAATACACCAGCTTATTCTGGTATTTGCCCAGATTAAGAGGAAAGTCCTTTACGCCTCTCAGATTTCCGCCCCACCAGTTGAAGTAGTAATCTGAATTTGAAGTTGAATGATAATCCTTGTTTGAGGATATGTTTTTCGGATAGATCTCGATGCCTTCGACCATTACCAGCACATTGGGATTCTTGTTCAGTACGGTAAGGGCAGCGCGCTCGGACATGTATTTCCAGTTATTATCATCTTTTGAGTCATTCCATATAGCAGCCTGCTTGCCTTCATTTGGCTTGCCGTGAGGCTCGTTCTTAAGATCAAAGGCAATGACGGTATCGTTGTTTTTATAGCGTTCAGCGGCCCAGGCAAGAGCGCTGAGATAGGCATCGGCAGATACCTTTGAGGTATACCAGAGATTGACGTTGTGACCGGATGCGTCGGTTTCGGCGCTGTGAATATCGAGCATGACCTTTATGCCGTTTTCTTCGGCCAGTGCCAGGAAATAGTCAAAGATCTCAAGGCTGTTCATGCTGTTGAGTTCGGGATTATAAGCATTGTTGTAATTGGCTCGGGGATAGGTCCCTGCAGCCCATTCATTAAGCAGCTGGGCAGACATGGGAACGCGTATCAGATTAAAGCCGTGATCGGCTATAGCCTTTACGGTGGGAGCAAGCTGGCTGTTCCACAAACCGTCAAAGGTATTGGTGCCGGTATTGTAGCCAAACCAGTTTACGCCTGTGAGCCATACTTCCTTGCCGGAAGAATCAAGAATGCGTCGCCCGTCGGTATGAAGCCAGTCATCGCCCTGCTTTGCTTTAGCCGGACGTCTGATCAGAGCAGACGGATCGGCATTTGCCTGTGAATTGCCGGAGTTATTGTTGTTGGCGTTGTTATTGTTGTTATTGTTATTATTATTATTATTATTATTGTTGTTCTGAGCGTTCTGATCCACCTTGCCGGCAGTTACATTGCAGGGCTTGCCGTTCAGTGTGGCTTTTGTTACTTTCAGTGAAGGAGCGGTAACGCCCAGATTGCAGCCGCAGAAAATGCTGTTCCCGCTGCTTATGGTTTTGTTATAATCGGCATTTGTTATCGTTAAAGTATTGCCGCTGCATTTAAAGCTGCCGTTCCAGCCATCGGCTTTGGCAAGGCCTTCTATCTCTATGGTCAGTGTCCAGCCTTCCACATTGCCGGGGCCTGCGTTGGTGACCATCCAGTCTACGCCATACATATTGGTTGAGCCGTCCTGCCAGCTGTTGCCGGTGCCATAGGTTAAAGTATATCCTTCTTTTGCGGCAGGGCCTCCTGCGGGAGGTTTGTCTGCGCCGGGATCGGGTTTGTCGGCTTTGGGAGTGGGAGAGGGAGCAACGGGATTTAAGCTTCCGCTAACGGCCATTCCTTCAGCAGAAACCACTTCATCCTCATTGCTTTCTGTTTCAACAGGGGATAAAGTTCCTGTTGCGGCAGAGGTCTCTTCTGCGTCCGCTTCATCTTTATCTGCTGCGGTGGGAGTGGCTTCCCCGGCGATATCGATCACAGTTGCTTCTTTGTCACTGCTGCTTTTTGTATTCTTGTTTCCGCCGCCTAAAAGCAGTACTACAGACACCAGCAGGACGATCAGCGCCACGCCGCCGACGCAGCCCAGAATGATCATCAGTTTCTTGTTCATTGTTTATTTGCCTCCTTTTAGCATAGAGTGCATTATACCACGCTTACAGCGCCTTAGCAAACAAGCGCTTTATTTGCAAAAACAAAGCATATTATGCTATAATAATACGGTTATTATGACTTTTATCTAAAGCTAAAAGGGGATAAAAAAGGATGAAGAAAAAAAGTCTTGCCACTAAATTCGGTATTTTTTTCTTTCTGTTTGCGCTGCTTACGATAGCCACCAGCGGATTTATGACTTATCTTTCACAGACGGAAAATTACCATGAGGAATGCCGTGCTCTGCTCAAGCAGATAACAGCTTCTCTGATAAACAGGATAGATGATGAGGGAGAAGAGTTTAAGGTCCTTACGGAATACTTTGAGCAGCATATGGATGAGATCGAGCTCACCAAGAACTTTAGGGAGGAACAATATACCTCAAGGGAGGCTTTTTACGAATATATTTCAGAGACAGATCCGGAATTGACACTCGAATATGATCCTGACTTTGATCTCTTAGATGAAAAAGCCAAATTGCTTTATGTTACCTGGCGTATGAATTACTGGTTATCGGTATTCTTTGAAACAGCAGAGGATTTTGGCTTAAGCTATGTGTATTTTATATACCCTGTTGATGAAAAAGAGCTTAAAATAAGATATATGTTTGACGCAACCCTCACGACCAAAGAAAATGCTGAAGGAAAGGAAATACTGCTTCTGGGGGATAAAGTCTATGCCGATCCCGAAACACATCGTTATATGTGGGAAACCTGGGATGCCGGAGCGCCGGTCGATGGTTTTGATACCATGGATAACATATACGGTTATGTATATACCTATTGGTCACCGCTTGTTATAAATGATCAGAGAATAGGCCTTATCGGCGCCGATATTGATGTTGCAGGTGTCAAATCCAGCATCACCGCGAATGTGATCACACAGTCGGCAGTCCTTGCGCTGGTACTGCTGGTTTCCATGGGACTGCTGTATGTCTTTGTACACAGAAGCATCCTGAGCCGTGTGATAAAGCTTGAAAAAAATGTAAAAGACTATTCCGAGAATAAGGATAAAACTCTGGCGGAAAAGATAAGATCGGATCTTAAAGAAGATGATGAGATAGCATCCCTTGCCTACAGATTCTCCAAGATGATCGAAGAACTTGAGGTATATATGAAAGATCTGCAGGCAGTTACTGCAGAAAAAGAGCGTATCGGAGCCGAGTTAAATATCGCAACCCAGATACAGGCGGATATGCTGCCCAGGATATTCCCGCCTTTCCCCGAAAGTCCGGAAGTCGACCTGTATGCTACGATGACGCCTGCCAAGGAAGTGGGCGGTGATTTTTATGATTTCTTTATGATCGACGATACGCATCTTGCCATGGTCATCGCGGATGTTTCAAGTAAAGGCGTACCTGCGGCGCTTTTCATGGTCATCGCCAAAACTCTTATCAAGAACAGTGCGCAAAGCGGTATGGATATAGCTGAAGTTTTTGCTACGGTAAACAATCAGCTGTGTGAAGGAAATGATGAAGGGATGTTTGTGACTGCTTTCCTGGCTGTAGTGGATACCTCAACGGGTGTTCTTACGTATGTCAATGCGGGGCATGAGCCTTTTCTTCACAGACATAATGGTAAATGGAGCTGGGTGCGTCCTGAGCCGGGATTTATACTGGCCGGTCTTCCTGATTTTGAGTATAGCAGCGACAGCATGCAGATCTACCACGGAGACAGACTTTTCTTCTTTACTGACGGTGTATCTGAATCACAGAATATTCATAATGAGCTGTTTGGTGAAGACCGTATACTTGAGACCGTCAGTAAAAACGGTAACATTAAACTGGACAAAATGCTTTCGATGATAAGAAAGGATATTGATAAATTTGCGGGAAAAGCGCCTCAGTTTGATGATATAACCATGCTGGTATTCGAGTATCACGGAGAGGGTGAAAATGATCAATGAGCTGTTTTTTGCACCACTTATCAATGAATGCGTAAAGCGTAATGACACCGTTGAGAAATATATCAACAGTGACATAAGCTTAAGACAGCATTTATCGGATATTATAGCAGTTTCGAAAAAGAACGGCAGCATAACATTCAGGAAAGGTACTGATGCGGTATTGGATGCTGCAGAAGAATATGCCGAAAAACGTTTCGGGAAAAATGTTGCTTTTAAAGTGCGAGAGGCTCTGCAGCTAAGGATAATAAATACAGCAGATCATCATGGGGGATTTTATTCGGCTCAGGCTTTTCAGGGGGATCTTCTTTTCGCAAAACTTCTGGAAATGATGGGATATGAAGGCGGAGTCTGTCCTCTTTTTTCTTTTTCACATGTAGAGCTTGAAAATTCGACATATGCGCGTGGGATCAGCTGTTACGGCAGTGCAGACGGCAGGCAGCTGCTGCCTCTTCACCGGGCGAAGGCCGGTAATCAGATGGTTGCGATTGCAAAGGCATATGATAAAGATATGCTGATACGC
>CADAHD010000005.1 GCA_902787595.1 uncultured Lachnospiraceae bacterium | reverse complement strand
TATACGGCATGAAAGACAAAAATTATAAAGCCTCCGAACAGGATGAAGAAAGACTGCTGCTCGCCAGGGAATTGATCAGTGAAATACAGGAAGCTCTCGGATCACGCGTCAGATGTAAGGAAAGCAATACACATGTAAAACTCACCCTCATGGATGACAGCGATTATATGATAGGAAGCGCTAATTTATTGTCTTTCAGCGGAAAAAATTATAATAATACCATCGATACACATGATGAATTAAGTATCTGCGCAAAAGATAAAAACACCGTGCAGCGGTTAAAAGATAAATATTTTAACTGGTGATTTCTCAGGATATATCTGTTTTTTCTACTTTCTTATCATCGCGTATATCCCATCGCAATGAACATTCCATATTCCTTTGGTAAATCTACTTCTCCATTTACAGAATGCTCCATTATTATTTCTTTTAATCTTTCAAGCGGAATATCATCTAATGCTTTTAACGAGGCTAAACTCCTAAGGTAATTCACCAGATCATCTATATCCGTTACATGAAGGGAGTCTTTATAGAATCTGGTATCTATATTCGAAAACGCAATTCTTAATTTCTGTTCTCCATTCTGCATAGTGAAGTTATGATTAGGGTTGAAACTCTCGCCACTAAGCCTGAACCATTCGGCAATCTGCTCTACGAAGTTATTTTCCCCAAGTGTTGCGCAATAGAATCTCCCTTCGTCCTTGAGCACTCTTCTCACCTCGTTTATTCCCTTGTTAATATCCGGAACATGATAAAGCATGGAATTAGCAACAACCATGTCAAAGGAATTATCTTCAAATGGCAATTCCTGAATATCTGCCACCTGATACTCAATATTATTCCTGTTGCCTAAATTCTCATGAGCCGTCTTCAGCATGCCATCAGATAAATCTGTCAAAACCAATCTGCCAAATAAACCCAGTATATCATCGCGTCCCATCCATATGCTTCCGGTACCGCATCCGAGTTCCAATACCGTCATTCCATCATCAATTTCATAATTCGAAACTATCCAATTTCCATAACCCTGCTTATTAGTTGAATATTTCTCATGAAAAGATATCCTTATATCCAGACCTTTTGAGGTTCTGTACTGTTCTTTTACCTCGTCAGAATTATTAGAACTCCCAATCATAATGTTTTTCATCTTATTTTCCTTTCATCGTCCGGTTTAATTGTGTCACCACAGCTCTCCACTTCTGTGTCATGCCTTTATCTCCTACAAGATAAACATCTCTACAATGAAAAATATTGCATCAATGAACAGGTTTTGCAAAATAAATATTCTTTAATTCTATATTATCCGCCAATCCCAGATTTCCTCCTTAACAGCTTCAAGGCAATTATGAATTCTTTCGTCATTTGTATCCGCAAATGATCTTATAAGCGAAACGGGATCGACTTGTCCATTACAAGAAAATATAAGCGGATCATATATCCATTTCTGAATGCGGACAATATCAGTCTCATACTCCAGATCCGGATTCACTTCAACTAATCCTTTAAAAAAGGTGAATTTTTATATAAAGCATACTCCACATACTTCGGATAACCCAGGTCAGATCTTTGACCTGCTCGAACAGTTTTTTCACACATGTCACCTTCTAACATTTTTATTATATTTTACATATTATTTGTTAGTAGGCAATTTCTATGTTAGATATCCTTCACTATACGCAGCTTCACATATAACTGAATCTCACCCTCCCTATGCCTATCTCATCTTCTTTCTCAAGCATGACCTGTTCCTCTGCTTCCAGCTGCACTCCATTTATAAAGGTACCGTTTGTGGAATGACAGTCCTGAAGGTATACCCTGCCGTTTTGCATAAAGAGTCTCGCATGAATACGGGATACCGAATTATCCGTCAGCGGAAGATCCACACAGTTCTTTACTTTTCCGATGGTAAAAGGAAAACTGTTTATTCTGTACTGCTTTCCCTTATTTTTTTCGATAAGGATATTTTCAGGCTTAACATCTGTCTGACCTATAAAAACCGTTTTTCCGTAATCTTCATCTTCTGTATTAATGATATCCATATCAGAAAAGGCATCGGAAAAATCAGGCATCTCAAATGCTTCCTCTTCTTTATCATTTTTCTTTGAATTCAATAGCCCCTGCTTCTTTTTGCCATCTTTCTTTGGCGCTTTATTCTCTGTTTTTTTCTCTTTATCCTTTGTCCTGCTTCCAAATATGCGCGAAAAGAACCCCTGTTTTCTCTCATCTTCATTTTCCTCCTCTTCATCAATATCTTCTATTTCATCTGACTGCGCCATCGCAGCCGTCCCCATGTGATCATCATTCTCTTTTAACGACGATGCATATTCATGCTCCTGCTCTGCCTTATCCGCTATCAGACGCTCTATATCTCCCAATACACAGTTTTCATTCTTTGAAGTCTTATACAATCTGTATGTCCACATAGCTGCTGTCGGATCACTCTGGTCTATATGCTCCATCAGATACTCCGTAAGCCGCAGCAGTCTCTCCTGCATCAGCTTTCCGCTCCAGGGAATATACAATAATCCGGGTTTTAAGCTTTCCGGATCGACATACAGATTCTCAGGATCAAGCATCAAGCCTCCTTCAGTCAGCATGTATTCCTGTATGGATCGGAAAACATCCACTATTCCCCGCAGCAGTATTGCAGCCTCATTCTTCTTTATCTCCTTATGATCGTATATACGGTTAAGCGGCTGTAATGAGCTGATCTCATAATATATCTGCTCTTTTCCTTCATTCATGCGTCTGACCGCTTTAAGAAGTCCCGGTATGTTATTCCTGCTTATCATCTCAAGCCTGTAATCGTCTTCTGCCCCATCCGGCAGGTCAGCCACAAGATAATTGTGGTTCATGCTCTTTCTGTATTGCAGCTGTACATCATTCTTATCCATTTTCACCCTCCGGTCAGTTTCTTCATTGTACGCACCGTCATCGCCTCTTTCAAACGCGGTGTTTTTCTCGTTACATCTATCTTCCATTCAAAAAGCTTTACGTCCCCGAACGTCGGAAATGCCGGTGCCCTCATCCTGCCGTTATATACGGCTTCGACGCTATCTATATCAACTTTTACGTCGACTGCAGCGTCCTCCATTATCACCATCCTGGAATTAAGCAATTCCACAGCCTTATCCTTCGCCAGTTTTACTATTTCTTCATTATCCGCTTCCGCCTGTCTGGCTGCCTGGATCACCGCTACGGATAAAGCATAATCTGCTGCTGTCCGGTTATACAAAAGCAGTCCGCTCCAGATTATCAACATGCTTATCATAAGCGTAACAGGCAGTATTACCACGGCTTCTATAGTCATCATAGCTTTTATCCTCTTCATGCTCAGTCACCTCCGCTTAAATAAATACGCATGCGAAACAGCATAAATCCCGCCAACAGGAATGGAATGAACGGAAGGGTATCCTTTTTACCCGCATGTTTCACAGCTATAAGGAATATGGAAACCGCCGATGCCAGCAGCAGTGCATACATCATCAGCTCTCCTCCGTTCCTCAGACCATACATGCCTCCCAGTAATAAGAGCATTATGCCGTCAGCTTCGCCGACACAGCCGCTAAGCTTCCCTGCTATCAAAAGCGCAGCGCCGGGTATCAGCCCCAAAAGCATCTCTGTTACTTCAGCTTTAAACAAAACTGCCATTATAAGGCTGCCTGCAGCCGCTATTACCAGATACAGGGCCGATACTGTTTTATCCTTTATATCCATAAAACTTCCCCACAAAAGCATCAAAACCGTCCAGATCTCTTTTATCATAGCGCTCACCTCCTGCCCAGCGCGCAACGGCTGCACAGCCTTCGGTTCCCCACCTCGGAAAGACGCATCTCATATATTGTCCGCTTAAGACCGCTGCAGGTAAGAGATGAATGATAGCGGTCTCCTTCATCCGTAATATATACGGTCCCGCTCCCGCCTCCGCATATTTCGCAGGGTTTATACTTTCCTCCTCCCGCATTCCTTGCATTATCAACATCTCCCCTGTCTATCGGTCTTATACTCAGATCAAGATGACTGCAGCTGCGGCTCAGATGATATACAGTCCCGTTCTCCGCAACATATACTATGGGATCTTCCATGCTTCCTTCACCGCCGCCTTCTCCGCTCCCCTGTTTATATCCTGTCCACGGATGTGCCCTTGCTCTGCTGAGCAGCAACTGATCGGGTATGCCAAAGGCATTGCATCTTGGCTTTAAACTGTACGGTTCCGGTATATCTATCACGGTATCCACAGGCGAAAACAACGCTATGCTCTTTACGCTCCTGCTCAATTCATAATCTTTCTCCATAGTCGTCTGCATCATCTCAAGTATTGAAAGTACGCATATAAAGAAGAACATGTACAAGGGCAATACTACAGAGGCCTCAAGTGTAAGGCTGGCTCTCTTTCTTTTTTCAGCCATAACGGAATCTCCTTTCCATTAAAAAGCTGTATCCGTATCTGCTCCTGAATATCATCTGCACCGTTGCTCCGGCTATACAGTTATCCATGCAAAAATCTCCGTATCCGTTTATCTGTCTCATATCCATTTCTATGATATCCATACAATGCTGCGTCTTATATTCCAGCGGCAATAAATACAGTAACATCCTGAGATAATCCTTATAATCCTGTCCCTCTCCCTGTCCTTCACTCACTTCAAAGCCCCACAGCAGCGCTGTCCCCAGCTCCAGATTCCAATCCTCTTTCTTTTTTATAAGCGGCACTCTTCCACCCTTATACAAAACCTTCATATCATATACTGTCTCGGCGTATATCCATGCATAAGTGATAAGCTGCTCAAACGCTGCCTTTGACTCCGGCAAAAGCAGTACAAACGACAGCGCTGCTGCCAGGCCTTCAGCTTCCCTCTTTTTGGTCTCATCAGTTTGAAATGCGATCAGATTGGAACCTCCTCTGATTGTCATTATCCCCAGAGCGACCGCGGCCAGATTATCCTTATCGTTTTCTTTCCCCGCAATAACATATTCCGCCTCATAACTGAGTCTGCTGTCATCTTTTCGATCAATATAGTTTCCGCATTTTTCCAGAATATATTCGCTGAACAGTATCTGCTCCAACGCGCTGTCATGCGCTTTCCAGTCTTCACACATCCCGTCTCCTTTTACCAGTCCGCGTTTTGATGCATAGCATGAAAGATCTGCCGAAGCGCCTGATATATCACCTTCGATAAACTGTGAAAGAATAAAACCTTTACTGGCAGCCACCACTTTTGACGCCGGCTCATCCTTTTTGGGAGCAGTCCACGGTATCTCTTTTCCATTTTCATCGTATTCCGGATCAGGCTTGGGATATACTATCGCATCTACCCCATCCTGCGCCGCCTGCAGCTCTGCGCCCACATCAACAGAATGAAATTCTTCCCCCGCCGATGCTTCTACCAGATCCTGTATATCCGCGGCATACGCCAGGCCATACTTTTCCAGCATGTAACTCATAGCCATATATCTGAATACTGCGCCACATTCATCCGTAGCCCTGTGCGCTTTTACAGCCTCCGATGATACCAGACTCAGCCGGGTAATATCGCGGTTTCCGAATACAGGCAGACCTTTATCCGGTTTAATATTGTATTCAAGATATCCGTCCAGATGATCCAGCATCTTATCCATAGAACCGTTCCCTCCGTCATACATGGTATCAACAAACAAAAGATCATACCTGTCAAAAAGGGCTTTATTATATTCTGCGAGGACGGAGTCCATGGAAAGATCGGCCGCGCACTCCAATCTAAGCTTTATTGCATTGACTCTGGCAGATTCTATCATTGTAACCAGCAGCGGTATCAGCACTGCCATCATCAAAGTAAGATATATACTGACAGCTCCTCTTTCATTTTTCTTCATTCTCATGGACTCCTCCTATATTTCTCTTTATCTCGCAACATCAGCTGATTTAGTAACAATACTGTCAAACAGATCATTGACTATGGTAGTGATCTGCTTTTTAAAGATCAGGACCAGACCAACCAGGACCACGATGATCAGTATTACTTCCACCGTACCCATACCTGCGTCGTCCTGCGCATATTCTTTAAGACCTTTCCAAAGCGCCATGGCATATACCTCCTTTCTCCGCTGCTTTTTTCTCCCTCTCCCGTCTCCTTAGATGGAAACAAAAGCCGGCACAATGATCACAACCATAACGATAGCCAGCATCATTATCATTGGAAGCAAAAGCTTAGTTCCCGCTTCTTCACCCAATCTTCTGGCATTCGATTTTCTGTCCTGCAGGGCATCCCTGCACTCACTTCGCATAGTGCTCAAAAAACCTGCCGCTCCCAGCCTGCTGTTCTGCTCTAAAAGCGAAACAAGCTTTACATATTTCTGCAGCCTGCATCTTTTTGCAAACAGCTGATACGCCTGCAGTTCACTGATTCCGCTGTCCATCTCCCTGCAGCAGAGCAGCATCTCTTCATATACATATCTTTTGATACCTTTCTGTTTATACTCATCCACCATCTTGCGCCAGGCCATGCGTGTGCTCATGCCTGCGCCTATATATAATGAAAGCTTGCTCACCATCTCGGGGTAATCCGCTTCCAGCTGCGCATCACGCTCTTTCAGTTTCTTATCCAGATCCTTATCGCGTCCCCAATAGACAGCAGCTACGGATACAACTATCATCACCGCCAATATCACAACACTGCCCGTCTTTCTCTCCTGCCAGATCACTTTGATCCCATCCACTTCCGAAGGCAGTATGAATTTATTTTCATTTCGGCTCTTATACGCTGCATCCGATAAAGCAGACTCTATCTTCTGTCCCAGCTTTTCTGTCTCACTCATTTCACGCGGATAGGCCATAACGGAAAAACTATGCTGTTCTTCATGCTCATCATATGTAATGTGAGCCGTCAGCATGCAAAGGCTCCCCTCCGCCGGTATATTTTCCCTTATCTCGCCCATGCGGTTAAAGACTTCCCTGTTTCCTATATCCCATTCCACAATGAACGGATATCCTTTTATTTCACTTACCAGATCCAGATCGCTATCCACGTGATCGGCGTCCCTGTTCTTTCCAAGCACTGCTTTTTCCAGTTTTTCCCTGAATCCCGGAAGCATTTCCCTGATCTCTTCCTCAGTAAACATGCGCTCTTCCACAACGACGTCCATAACGCTCTGCTCCCCGCCCACATCAGCATCCAGCTCAACCGTATACTTTCCTTTTCCGAATTCCCTCCGCTCCAGACTGCCGTCTTCAGACAGAGCTTTCTCATTTTTCTCGTTGTAGCTGATGATCAGTATGAACGCCATGCCTGCTGTCAGTATCAAAAAACAGAGACCACATTTCTTTACAAACTGTATCCTCGTCGATCTGCCCGCATCGGAAGAAGGTTCCAGCATCCTGAACTTTTCTTCATTTTGCGAAAAGATCTTTTTTTTCATAGGGCCTTCCCTTAATAATCTTTCCATACGCACCGCCAGCCGGAAGAAAGGCCGCGTAACCGTTGATGCCTCACATTCTGCCGGCACCTTTTCCTTAGAAGTCAAAATGCATAAAACAGTTATTACCGCTATCATGATGATCGCAAAATATTCCATATACACCTCCCGTTAATACCTGATATCCAATATCTTTCCGGCCAGCAGATAGGCTGCAATATAAACTGCCAGCATCGCGCTCATGACAGCTGCTCCGAAAAGGCTGTGATAAAGCGGATCAAAGAAACCCGGTGAAGTAGCATCTATATAAAGGATTATTCCGAACGGAACCAGGCTCATTATGCCCTGCTCCATTTTCTTGGCAGAGATCTGGGTGGCGATCTCGCGCTGCACTTCAATGCGGTCACTGATCAGATCCGCTGTATTTCGCAATATCCCCGGCAGATCACCGCCGCTGCGTTTTGCAATACGAAATACCTCTGCAAAATCCGTGATATCCTGTACGTGCGCGCGCCCGGCAAGATCATCAAGAGCATCCTCTATATTGAGATTATTCTTAAGCTTTCTGGCTATAGCCCTAAGCTCTATGCTTATCATTGCATCCGCCCCATACATGAGCCGCATATCTTCGTAAGCATGCACAAAGGCATTTTCTATGGAATATCCGGCCTGCAGCCCCGCTATCACAGCATTCATCATTTCCCTAAACTGCAGCATCATCTCGTATCTGCGCTTCTTAACAGTATTTCTGCGTTCCGTCAGAAGATATACGGCTATTGCCGGCAACAGGATAAAAAACGCAGCAGTCGAGCGGTAAAAAACATAAGCAATAAGCATAAGCGCGGCTATCCCCTTGATAAAGGCAAAAATCCACTCGCCCGGATTCAAAAGGTATTCATCATAATCCTGCAGCGCGGAGTTTTGCTTTGCGCTCCAGCGTATTTCTTTTTTTAAGCGTCCCAAGGATCCTGCCATGCTCATCTTCTCCTTCCTCTTCAAATTCATACAGAACATTGGTTCCTATCACATCGTCTTTATAATCAAGTATTTCCACCACCTGCAGCACTTTGCGGCTCTTGTCCCTGAGCCTCCCCAGATGCACTATCACATCGATCCCGCTGGCCAGCTGCCCTCTTATCGCGGAAAGCGGCAGATCCATCCCCATAAGTATCATTGTCTCCAGCCTTGTAAGCATATCCGCCGCGCTGTTTGCATGCCCTGTTGAAAGCGAACCGTCATGACCGGTATTCATCGCCTGGATCATATCCAGAGCCTCGCTTCCCCTGACCTCTCCGACGACGATGCGGTCCGGACGCATACGCAGCGAAGATTTGATCAGATCGCGCATGCTTATTTCCCTGCATCCCTCCACATTTGCATTACGGGTTTCAAGTCTTACCAGGTTCGGTACACCCTGTATCTGAAGCTCGGCTGAATCTTCGATGGTGATGATCCTCGAGTCCTTGGGTATAAAATTTGAAAGCGCATTCAGAAAGGTCGTCTTCCCCGATCCCGTCCCTCCGGAGATAAAAATGTTATATCCGGCCACTACCAGTTTCTTGAGGAAATCTATCACTTCCTGATTTATGGCTCCAAAGCGTTTCAGATCCTCCATCTGTATAGGCTTCTCCGGAAAACGTCTTATCGTCACTATCGGACCGTTAAGAGCAACCGGCGCCAGCACCACATTTACACGTGATCCGTTCTCCAGACGCGCATCAACTATAGGCGATGATTCGTTTACCGTACGGTTGCATCTGGCAACTATCTGCTGGATCACATCTTCCAGCTTGTCCTCCGAGGAAAAGCTCTTATCCCATCTGAAAAGCTTTCCGTCACGTTCAATAAAAATATGATCTTTCCCGTTGATCATTATCTCCGTCACTCTGGGATCATCCGTAAGTTCCTGCAGTATATCCAGACGCCTGATGGTATAAAACATATCCTTTGCAAGCTCTTTCTTCTCCTCCAGAGAAAGTCCCAGGCTTCTTCCGGATTCCATGATCGCACCGTCAATGATATCCCTTACTTCATCATCGCTCAGCTCACGGTCCATGGAAAAACGCCCCATGATGCTTTCCCTCAGCCTGCTTTTTATTTCTTCCATGTTCCTCATCTTTCTTCCTCCAGCAGTTTTCTCACATACATAGCCAGGTCCGAATACGGCAATTCCTCAAGGCTTGATGGTATCTTTCTGAAACGCGGCAATTCACATCTCTTCGAGCGTTCCAGCAGATCCTCATAATCAAGGCTTTTTAACAGTTCCTCATACTGTTCCATCCGTGACAGCGCCAGGCCTTCCCTGTCGGAGATCGTATATATGCTGTCGCATTCTCTGAGTACATTCAGCAGACCATGTACCATTTCCGAAAGGTCGAGTATCACGTGGTCATATGTTTTTAACTCCTTCAGAGTCTGTATCAGCATAAGCCAGCTTTCTTCCCTTACCTGCCCCAGATCCACAAAGGAGAAGGCGGGAGAAATATAATCCAGCCCGTTCACATTGCCTACCATGCTCTCAAGCTTATACACCAGCCTCTCCCTGCCGCCCTGCATGTAATACACCAGATCCGTCAGATCCCTGTCCCCCGGACTGTTTAACAGACCCGACAGCCCCGAAAACGGCTCAAAGTTCAGATACAGAACACTGCCCTTCTTTGCCAGAAATTGTCCCATCAATAGAGAAAACGACGTTTGCAGTGAACGGCATATAGGCGAATAAACTCCCAGCAAAACCGTCTTCTTATTACCCGCCCCGTCAATGGCGCCAGCATTATCCGGAGAATACTTCTCCATGATCTCCTGCCTGATCTTTTCCCCGGACTGATACTTATTTATGCCCGCAACTGAAGCGTTCGCGCTGTTTTTATCTTCGAGAAGCATAAGCGCGGTCTTCCTTTCCGTATCCTGTTGCTGCGCGTCCCGGTAAAAATCCTCTGCAGCCAGAACCAGAGCAAATCTTCCCTTTTTAAGCTCTGCCCTGAAAGCCTCCCTGTCCGTATAAGCGCTTACCGTAAACGGGAATGATTCCCTTCGGCTTAAAAGCTCCTGCAGCCTGTACACATACTCTTCATCCTTATCGCATAGAGCCATTATCCCTTTCATATCACTTACCCCTTCCTTCAGATCATCATTATCAAAGTGGCCAGCAGAACGGGAACACTGAAATGTATCCGTGTCTGTCCCCTGAAATGCGTCTTTACTGCTGCGGGAAGACCTGCTATCAACGCTATGAGGAGAGAAAGGATCAATACATTCTTCACCACAGCCAAGCCCGTCATTGCAGCCAGAGCACTCAACAGTTTCCCGTCCCCGCCCCGCAAGGCCTTTATCATAAACAGCAGATAGCAGATCAAAAAGATCACCGCTGCCGCTGTTATCGCGGAAACCAGCCCCGGCATACCGGCCCTCTCATAGCTATTGATCAGGCCGGCCACCAGTCCGGTAAAAGTTAAAGCATTCGGTATCCTGTCCGTCCACAGATCCGCCGTAACCGATAGGACGAGCAGGCATAACATCATCGCCACAGGCATCTGAAAACCTCCTTGCACGCAAAGAAATGCCGGTAAAACACACAAATAAAACTCAAAACATACTCAATATTTTTATGGGAATGCTGTTGATCGAACTATCCCTAACTACGGTTGCTAATAGACCGTACAAAGGGGGTCAACAGACCTCTGCGGCAGATGCCGCTTCAACTTGACGCGATGATAGCACTCTCTCCCCGGAAATGCAAGCCCATTTTTTAGCATAACAAAAATGTAACCGGCCCGGTAAAACCGTTATCGCCTACTGCCATGCAATATCCCAATGAATAAAAATTTTTTTCTGCAATACTCTTATGTCAACCCGGCAAACACTCACAAACCGACACATTGACAATGAATAGCCCTTAGAATATAATAAAATTTGTGTAGTTTATTCAAAAACGCACTGTGGAGAGATCAGGATAATGAGCGATAGTAAAGAAAAGACAAAAAAGAAGAACAGGATAGCTGTTCTGACCAATGGATGGAGCTGCGAGTTTTTAAGCGAAGTATTCGAAGGAATACGCAAAGCAGCCGAAGCTGACGGTACGGATATTTTTATATTCCTCAATTACCATCTGCCGGCGGGCGTTAACAGTACCGTCCGGAGTCTGATGCATCTTTTCAACCTCTTTGATCCAAAAGAATTCGATGGCGCCATTGTACTGGCTAATACCTTTAACACACCGGAAGAGATCGACACTATAAAGGAGATCCTTGCAAAGGATCCTATCCCCACAGTCAGCACCGCACTTCATATGCCAAATGCTGCTTTGATCGATACGGATAACTACGATGGCGCTCATGAGCTGGCCAAACATATAGTTGAGCATCATAATGCAAAAGATATCATCTTCATCGGCGGATATGAAGGCAATGAAGAAAGCGCCATACGCCGGAAAGCTCTGGAAGATGTGCTTGAGGAGCATGGTCTGAGCATCCGTGAGACCATATATTGCAACTTTGATTTTTATATGTCAACACATAAGATCCAGGACTGGATTGACAACGGTAATAAACTGCCCGACGCTTTTGTATGCGCAAATGACCATATGGCGCTCGGTCTGATCTCCGGCCTGTATCAGAAAGGCATAATCGTTCCCAAAGATGTTATAGTGACCGGTTATGATGATATGCTTGATGCCCGTTTTTCCTATCCTTCTGTTTCTACCGTATCCAGAAAGCTTGAAGAACTGGGCGTGCAGACCTATAAAGAACTGATCCGTCAGGAAGAGGATCCGGATCCTTCCCGCACTATCTCCCTTCATTCCCACTTTGTTCCCACGGAGAGCTGCGGCTGTCCGGCTTCCAAAGCCACTGTTGAACTTCGTGAAAGAAAGATGCGCAATTTCTTCTTCGAAAGCAATGAAACAACCATGGTTGATTTCTTCTTCCAGGAGATCCGCGTGGCAATGGCGCAGGCCGAAACCAAAGAACAATTTAACTCCATTTCAGCCAGAACACTTGGCAGAAGGCGTTTTTTCGGAAAAGATTATTGTATCTGTACCGAACCTTTCTTCTTTGAGCTCAATGAAAATACCACCCCCAAGCCAAGCAATCGTTTTCATGCGCAGATGGATGTTCTTTATGAGCTGAAAAACGGAGAATCTGCTCCTCTGCGTCAGTTTAGCAGCAGTGAGCTTTATCCCGGATATACACATGAGCCCGGCAAGTCGAACGTATATCTCCTGTCCGCCATGTATGGGAATAATATGACCATCGGCTATATGGCTATCAAAAATTATCCTCAGATAATGTATGATCAGAAATTCAAGAGATGGCTCAACAATCTCGAAAGTCTGCTCATCACTGTAAGACAGTATATGTTCTCCCAGAAGGCGAACCGCCAGCTGAAAGAGATCTATATGAACGACTTCCTCACCGGCATGTATAACCGCACCGGTTGTGAGGATGTGCTTTTCTCATACATCGAAAAGCGCAAAAGTGAAAATAAATACACCACTCTCTTATTTGCCGATATCAACTTCATGAAAAAGATAAACGACGGTTACGGCCATCTGAACGGCGACCTGGCGATCAAGGCCACCGCCCGCGCACTGCGAAATGCGCTTTCAGAAGACTGGCTCTTCGGCAGATACGGAGGCGATGAATTCATAGCGGTAGGCCCCGGCGAACCCACCATCGACATAGATAAATACAGGGCAGATTTTGCGGCAGCCATGGACGAAATGATCGCTAATCTTAAATTAAGCTTTGAACTGTCAGCCAGCCTGGGCTACTGTATCATAGCTCCCGATAATGTGGGCTATATAGGCGATTTCATCCGTATCGCCGATACATCAATGTACGAAGAAAAACAACGCATGCACAAACTTTTATCATAAGCAAATTATCATAAGCAAAAAAAGGACTTCCGAAACCGGAAGTCCTTTTAAATTACTTATCTTATCAGCTTATATTCAAGCCTTGCCGTCAGAACCAAGAACGTTCTTGATCTTGTGAGCTACCATGTCCTTAACAGCCTGACGAGCGGGCTTTAAGTACTGTCTGGGATCGAAGTGATCGGGATGCTCAGCAAAATACTTACGGATGTTACCGGTCATTGCCAGACGGATATCGGAATCGATATTGATCTTGCAAACAGCCAGCTCTGCAGCATGACGCAGCTGCTCCTCGGGAATACCTACTGCATCAGGCATATTTCCGCCGTAGGTGTTTACCATCTTAACGAATTCCTGAGGAACTGAAGATGAACCGTGAAGCACGATAGGGAAACCGGGCAGTCTCTTGATGCACTCCTCGAGTACGTCGAAACGCAGCGGAGGGGGAACCAGGATGCCGTCTGCATTTCTGGTGCACTGTGCAGCGGTGAACTTGTATGCGCCGTGAGAAGTACCGATCGCTATAGCCAGAGAGTCGCAGCCTGTTCTGGAAACGAACTCTTCAACTTCCTCGGGACGGGTATAAGCTTCCTTACCGGACTCAACTACCACTTCATCCTCGATACCTGCAAGAGTACCAAGCTCTGCCTCTACAACTACGCCGTGAGCATGTGCATACTCAACAACCTGCTTTGTAAGAGCGATGTTATCTTCAAAGCTCTTTGAGGAAGCGTCGATCATAACGGAGGTGAAACCGCCATCGATGCAGTCCTTGCAAAGCTCGAAAGTATCACCGTGATCTAAGTGAAGAGAAATGGGGATGTCGGGATGCTCGATAACAGCAGCCTCTACCAGCTTTACCAGATAGGTGTGATTAGCATATGCTCTCGCACCCTTGGAAACCTGAAGGATAACGGGGCTCTTAAGCTCATCAGCTGCCTCCGTGATGCCCTGCACGATCTCCATGTTGTTCACATTGAATGCTCCAATAGCATAACCGCCATTGTAGGCTTTCTCGAACATTTCTTTTGTTGTAACAAGTGCCATTTTAGAAACCTTCCTTTCTTTTGAAATCTTGGGATTATTAGCGTTTCCTAACCACATAATATATCACCTATAACGTATAAAAGCAAGGAAAAAGTCAAAAAATGCCACTTTTACATCCCCGGAAGCACGCAGCCCTTCTGCAAAAGTATGTTCGCGTACTGACTTGTCTCAGATGTTGCTATAACCGCATAGGCGCGTTTTGCATGCTCATAGAACTCAAAGCGTTCTAAGGTACCGATAACCGATGTGCCGCGCGGCTCCTCCTTTGCGATCATTTCCTCATATGTTTTCCATATCGAGATATCGGCGGGGTCTCCCGGCACCTTCTCCATCAGATTCACCGGCTTATCCACATACTGATCCAGCGGAAAAACCTTAAGTACAGCCTCTAATATCTCCGGCACGCCGTGCCCGTCCATGCGGATCACAATGGCGTCTTTCCCCATCGTTTCCGCAGGAAAATTCCCGTCCGCGATCACTATCGTATCGCTGTGCCCCATCTCGCAGAGCACCTTAAGCAGTTCAGGTGACAGTATTGGTGAAATCCCTTTTAGCATATTTTTCTCCTCCGATAAATTTAATCCAGCATATTTGCAATATCCGGCAACGGTCTGAGCCCCTCCAGGCCATAGAAGCACGCTGCATTCCCGCCCAGAAAAGCATCTTTTTCCGCCTCTGTAAGCTTGTCGCTTTCCTCAATAAAACGCACTGCCGAACGGTAAGTGAGATCCGTCATAGTGCGGGGATAATCGCTTCCCCACATCAGCTTATCCATACCGCAGATATCCCGCGCCTCTGTGATCGCATCGATCGCAGACGGATACGGATAGAATTCATGATGAAACAGCCAGGTCAGTCCGCCGCTTTCGATATACACATTCTTATTGCATGCCAGCGCTATCTGCTTCTGCCAGCCTTTTGTCGTCACCATGCCAAAATGTCCTATAGTCATGCGCAGATCGGGGCAGGCGTCTATGATATACTGCATATCATCCGTCTGCGCATCGCCATCTGCCAGATCGAGTCCAATAAATTTCCCTGATATTTCTACCCTTTTAAACACGTTTATCAGTTTCTTAAGATCCGGATCCTTAAGCCTTCCTGCGCAGATCTTGACGCCGTCAAATCCATCCAGCAGAAAATCATCGCTTTCTTCATAAAGGGAACAGATGCGAAATCTTTCGGGATAACTTTTCCTCACTTTCAAAAGATAGTCATCCTGATTTCCGTCAATATATTCCTGCGTTACAACGCAGCTGTTGACGCGGGCGTAATCCATGTTTGCTAAAAGCATTTCTGCAGTATTCTTATTATCCGTCATATATGGCGGCATCATCTGCCTGCGTTCGCCGGCAAAATCAGCAATACCGTTCCCCACGCCGTATACAGGCTTTTGGCCTGCACGGCCGTTTTGTTTTTCCCAAAGATGCACATGCGCATCTATGATGATCCTCTCACTCATAGTGTCACCCCGTCTTTAAAGATCGCGATCTCGCGATAGCCGTTACGCTCATTGTTTGTCTCTCTGCCCTCTGCAACCTGCAGACAGTATTCGATAAAATCATCCCGCAGATCCCTGCCGTCGATCATCGGTCCCGAACATTTCCGACACTTCGGTAAGAACGGTACTCCCGCCCTTTCTATTTAACCTTTTATAAGCATTATTTATCTCCTATGTTGATAAGCACCTTCGCCAGACTTCCGTCATTGTTCGACAAAGCCTTAAATGCCTCATCCGCGCGGTCGATGGTATATATATCACTCACCATATCCAGTACATTAACCTTCCCCGAAGCGATAAGATCGATAACTGCACGAAAATCCTGAGGATAGGAATTACGGCTGCCGAAAACATTAAGCTCCTTCTTAAGCAGGATCGAATGCAAAAATGTAGTCTCCTTCTTTCCGTTTCCGATCAGTATTATATTTGCTGCAAACGCTGCGCAGTCAATGCAGGATAAAAATGTCACCGACTGTCCGCAGGCTTCAACGCACACATCAAAACCGTTGCCGCCCGTGATGCGCATAGCTTCTTCGCGTATATCTTTTTCCTTTGAATTGATCACTCCGTCCGCGCCAAAGTGAAGCGCCTTCTCGAGTCTTCCGGGTAAGATGTCCGCCGAATAAACCTTAGCTCCCTGCGCCTTTGCTGCGATAAGCGCAAACAGACCTATCGGCCCGGCGCCTACGACAAGAACATTATCGCCCGGCTTAACCTTAGCACGGTGAAGCGCATGATAACTTATGGTAAAAGGTTCAACCAGCGCAAGCTCCTTTGCAGAAAGCCCCTTGCCTTCATATATCCTCTCAACCGGCATCACTATGTATTCACGGAAAGCTCCGTCTCTCTGCACGCCCATGGTCTGATTATCGGTGCAGCAGTTAACAAAGCCTCTTTTACAGGAATAGCATTCACCACAGTTAAAATATGGATTCGCTGTCACAATGTCACCTGCCTTAAGGCCTCTGTCATTTTCGGGTATAGACACGATCTCGGCGCTGAACTCATGTCCGGGGATCCTGGGATATGTTGTAAAAGGCTGATTGCCTATATAGCTTGCCACATCCGCTCCGCATATGCCGCCGTACATAACTTTAAGAAGAGCCTCTCCTTCCTTCGGCACGGGCATTTCCGTATCGCCTACATGTATTTTAAACGGTTCATCGATCATTACTGTTTTCATATCTTTTTTCTCCATTCTGTTATCTGTCCCGCCCGGGTAATGCTTAAACGCCAACCGGTATTTTATAGCAAACGACAAAACGCCTTTTGTTTTGCATTTGCTGCTTACATTTCCACATATTCAGGATTCCAGACAACGGCCGTTTTCATCGGCGCGCCTTTTGAATATATCCTGTTTTTGTATGCAGCGATGGGATCCTTCGTGAATTCGTCACGGTCGATGAGCTCGACGATCTCATCATAATTACTCTTTGCCAGAAGTTCTATCGCCTTCTCCATATGGTCCTGTCTGAAATTGATGGAGCCGAAGATCAGATGATTTTCAAAACCAAAGGGCATCGTATCAAATGATATATTGGGTCCCAACGAAAAGCTGTTATATATGCCGTTGCAGCCCAGCACCTTATGTTCAAATGCGATCCTGTGCTCTGCATTGCCTCCGCTGACGCCTATAAAAAGCGTTGCTCGTCCGCCCAGCTGCTCTACAATGGCATTCGCAAGATCCTCTTCCTTATCAAAAGTATTCTGAAGATATTCCGCATTTGTCTGCTTAAGCGCAAAGCTCACCTTAGGCGAATCCACACTGCTTCTGGCCACAAATAATACTTTTGCATTTTTATGGTTTTGCAGTATCAGATCTCCTATGAACATGCCTGTAGTACCCAGGCCAAAGATCACAGTCCTGTCAAAGATCTCTTCCTTTGCTGCATCGCGCGCTTCCTGTTCGGAACATCCCAGCCTCTTCATGGTACGTCGGAAGTTATGCGCGCTTCCCAGATCCTCCATGCGCTCCAGCTGAAAAAGCATGCACGCAAAGGGATCGGGAAAGACCATTTTCTTTGCAAAGGACAGGTCGAGCTTTCCGTCTCTTACATAACCATCGGGTATGCGTAAAAGCATATCCGGATTAAAATACTGTTTGTCACAGAACAATCCGTCTGCGCCGTCGCAGCCATACTCAAAGTATGTTTCGTCCTCCGTATAACGCGTGGGATCCCAGCTGTCTCCTCCACGGATAAGCACGATAGCAAAACGATTTTCCGAAGGGACCCAGACGATGCCTTCATGTCCGTTGATAAGGCGATCACGCCCCTTGGGAAATTTGGGCCCCAGAAGCCCTTTGCTTCCCATGTTCATAAGCTCGTTATCCGTGCCGCAAAAGCCCACCATTACGGGTTCACACAGAACGCCTTCTTTCTCCTCTTCACCGCGCAGCCTCCTGCGCCTGACATTTTCGATCTCCACATCGCCGTATACTAACGGCTTTTCGGGATCATTCTGAAAATATGTTCCTTTGACCAGCATAAGCATCTTCCTCTTTTCTTATGTCTTGAAAAAATATCCGACTGTTTTATTTTACCTTTCGTAAAGAAATAATCATAGTGAAGCATATGCCCTGTTTTGACAATACATGTCGCCTTTTCGCAGATTATTCTTGACAAGCATTTCCTGAATAATTACCATGATAAGAGAAGTTATCAGATACGGAGGCAGCTGTGAAATACCGAAATCTCAACCTGAGTTTTACAATGGATGATGTGAGCTTTACTGTTCTGAGCATAAGCAATGAACAGATGCTTGAACCTATCCCGCGGCACAGCCACAGCCGCAACAGTTACGAAATGCATTACATCTCGTACGGCTGCGGCACGCTGATCGCCGATGATGCCACATATAAAGTAACTCCGGGAACATTCTTCATGACCGGGCCTCAGGTACTTCATGAACAGATATCCGATCCGGAAGATCCCATGCGTGAATACGGCGTATATCTCAAAGTAAAGCTTCCGCGCAAGGGTACCAAAAACCGCCTGCTGCGCTCATTTCTGCAGCAGTCCTTTTACTTCGGCACAGCAGGCATAGAGCTTTACGATCTGATGAAAAAACTGATCGGTGAACTGGAACAGGAATCCGACGGACAGCAGCTTATGCTTTCCGCGCTTCTGCAGGAGCTGATCGTGCTTATCTCAAGATTATACGAGACCGCTCCCGAAGCCGATACTTCCGATAAAACAGCAGGCGCGCATCTCCCGGATGATCAGACTTATCTGATAATCGAGGAAGCCTTTCTGTACAATTATCGCGATATTACCCTGGACAGCCTGGCAAAGCTCTTAAACCTAAGCCACCGTCAGACCGAACGCCTGCTGCGTCAGCATTACAACAAAACTTTTCTGCAAAAGAAAAAAGAGGCCCGCATGTCTGCCGCCTGCATTCTGCTGCAGGATGCCTCCAAAAGCATCGCCTCCGTTGCTTATGAGCTGGGCTACTCCTCTCCGGAGCACTTCACCCACGCCTTCAAAAGCTATTATAATGTGTCACCTTCCATGTACGGAAAATGAGGACGCATAAACAGTGCTCCCGTCCTCAATATTTCAGTTTTAAACTTTCGTCGTCCATTTGGTGCAATCCCAGATCTGCGTAGCCAGTTCCTGATAAAACTCCGGCTCATGGCAGACCATAAGTATGCTGCCCCTGTACTCTTTTAAAGCTCTGAGCAGTTCGCTCTTTGCATCAACATCCAGATGGTTTGTAGGCTCATCCAGCACCAGCAGATTTGATTCCCTGTTTATCAGCTTGCAAAGCCTTACCTTTGCCTGTTCCCCGCCTGAAAGCACCTTGCATTTGCTCTCGATATGTTTGGTAGTGAGCCCGCATTTGGCCAGCGCCGACCGCGCCTCATATTGTGTAAAGCCGGGGAATTCATTCCATATCTCCTGCAGGCAGGTTGTTTCGATATTCGCCGGCATCTCCTGTTCGAAATATCCTATCTCAAGGTTTTCGCCAAGCTCAACTTTTCCTTTTAGCGCCGGTATCAGTCCCAGAATGCTCTTCAGTAATGTGGTTTTGCCTATACCGTTAGAGCCGGTCAGCACTATGCGTGATCCGCGTTCCATGCTCACATTAAGCGGAGTTGATAAGGGTTCATCATAGCCTATCACCAGATCCTTTGTCTCAAACAAAATCTTACCCGGCGTTCGCGCAGTTTTAAAATTAAACTCCGGCTTGGGCTTCTCCTGTATCTTTTCGATGATATCCATATTATCCAGTTTCTTCTGTCTGGACATTGCCATATTTCTGGTAGCGACCCTTGCCTTATTGCGCGCCACAAAATCCTTAAGCTCCGCTATTTCCTGCTGCTGTTTATTGTATGCAGCTTCGCGCTGGGCCTTCTTTACCTCATACACCTCGGTAAATTTGTCATAATCACCCACATAACGGTCCAGACTGTGAAAGTTACCATCCATATGATAAACGATATTGATAACGCTGTTTAAGAAGGGGATATCATGGGAGATAAGGATAAAAGCATTCTCATAATCCTGCAGATATTTTTTAAGCCATTCTATGTGTTCTGCGTCAAGATAATTAGTAGGCTCATCAAGAAGCAATATATCAGGTTTCTCCAGCAGCAGTTTCCCCAGCAGTATCTTGGTTCGCTGACCGCCGGAAAGTTCCGTCACATCCCTATCAAGTCCCAGATCCAGCAGCCCCAGCGCACGCGCCACTTCCTCCACCTTGGCGTCTATCATATAAAAATCATGATTGGTCAGAAGATCCTGAATGGTTCCGGTCTCCTCCATGTACTCTGACATTTCTTCCTCAGTCGCATCAGCCATCTTTTCATAGAGCTCGTTCATCCGCGCTTCCATGTCAAAAAGAGGTTCAAATGC
>CADAHD010000004.1 GCA_902787595.1 uncultured Lachnospiraceae bacterium | reverse complement strand
GATGTACTGCGGGTTATCGCGACGATGCTGGTGATACTGAATCACCTGCCGTCTGTGGATCTGCGCGCTTTTCACAGCGGGGCAGTGATCGTGCCTGATATGCTGCTGTCATTTCTTATCGTTACGGATGTACCAATGTTCTTTATGTTATCCGGTATGCTGCTTCTGGATAAGGAGGAGAGTTTCCGCGATCTTCTAAAAAAACGCATCGCGCGTATAGCAATAGTTCTCTTTGTTGTTTTCCTTGGAATGTATATTACAAATGCACTGGTAGCCGTTAAGCATGGCGGAAGCGCGGATATAAGCATATGGGGGTTTATCAAGGCATTCATGGCCTGCGGACTGGACGGCGCTGAATTCTACTGGTTTCTGTATGCGTATCTGTCACTGCTGTTTATGCTGCCTTTTCTGCGCCCTGCATCAAAGCATATAGGCAGACCGGAGTTTATAATGCTTATCGTGCTGCGCGTGGTATTTTCGAGCACGCCGGTGGTCATTAATCATTTCAGCGAAATACTTTTAAACGATACTCTGGGAGTGACAGCACAGCTTTCTTTCCCGATGGCGGCGTTCGACGCTTTCTTTTATGCGATATGCGGATATTATCTTGATAAAAATGTTGATGTAAAGAAGCTTAAGGCACCTGCTTTTCTTCTGCTCGGAGTGCTGTGCATAACAGCCATGATATGCTCTTATGTCTGCGGCGTTAAGGATAATTACGGATTGTTTGCATATGTTTACGCATTTACATTATTCCTTTCGGTAAAGAAGGCCCTGAGCGGAAAGACTGACTCAAAAGCAGCCGGCAAGGATCCTAAGGCTGCAGATCTTAAAGCAGGCTCGGATGGTTCGAAAGCTGCAGCTGTATTCGGCTTTCTGGCGCCTCTCTGCTTTGGCATATATCTGCTGGATCCTTTTTTCAAGCGGACTTTTTACGCGAAGTACAGCGCGGTCTTTGAGCCGTATCATACGAATATTCTGTTTTCGCTTGGCTGGCTGTTTATAAGCTTTACTCTGGGCGCAGTGGTAAGCTGGGGTCTTAAGCATATACCCGTAGTAAAGAAATTTCTGTAGTCTTAAAATTTTTTTGTTTTCCTTTTCGATATCACAAACTGTGAAAATTTAAACTGCCGGTTCAGTGTCGAACTGCTGTTATTGAAGCATACTTATGTACAGATACATCAGTGAAGAAATATGATAAAGAGACCTAAAAACATTTTGTTAAGATAGCATTGACAAATGTAAATGAAAAGGCTATATTTGTTATAAGCGTGAGGCGCATTATAAATCTGATCAAGGGTGAGGTTAACGCATGGCAAAAAGTAAAGTCTCCTGCGCAGAGGCTGAAAAAGAAATAAAACCTAAACGGAACAAAGAATTAGAAGATATAATTATCAGGGCAAGAGGCTCGGACCGGAGCTTTGCAGCTTATGCCCGGGATGCGGGTGTCAGTTCGGCTTCCCTGACCAGGATCATAAAAGGAGACTATACACCAAAGCCAAGTGTATTGAAAAAACTGGTATCGGGCAGGGCGGCGCCCAGAGGAGGAGTTACCTATGAAGAATTGATGGAAGCCTGCGGATACGGAAGTGAGCTTAAGGGTGACGATATCATCGATGAAGATGAATTACAGTCATTCTTACAGCCAAATCGGCCGATAGTCGACAGCGGGCGGCTAAGAGAGTACAAGCTGTATGAGAAGGAGGCTGTATCTCAGGTATATACATCTTTAGTTGAACGCGGAATGTTATTTAAGAAGGTGGATATACCGGAATTCATAAATATCCGGGCAGATCTGGTTGTGGAGATGATAGATCAGCCGATAACAGAGTGGCGATTTGACATGAAATACTGCGCTTCTTCTGCAAGAAATGCGATAATGGTGGCAGACAATATGCTTACTCAAACTCTATTAAGATGCAGACCTGATCGCAATACTAAATTATCGTTGGTCATTAATGATAAAAATGTTTTCGAAGCGATCAGAAAATACGAACATGGCATTGCATACAGAGGAGAGTTTTCGGTAATACTGTTTGAACGTGAGAAGGAAAGACTTTCCGAAGAGGTTTATCTGTCAAACTATTACGAGGAGGATAGAAGCAGAGAGATTTACATTGTTTGAGTATAAAACAGAAGAGAGCTGCTTGCAGGCGGCTCTCCCCGGAAATAAACGGATATTGCAGTATCCGTATAGAAGATTAAAAATCCATGCGAGAGGATAATGATCTTCGTATTCATACAATAGCACAAGAACAGGTATACGTCAAATAAACACACCTGTTACTGTGTCTCATTTCCGGACTCTGTTCCACTCATAATACATACAAAATATCCTTTCAAAAAAATTTTATTCCAAAACCCAAAATGACGACATCGAATAAAGGTTGCGGCATATCGATGTGCTAATATGCACACAAAAGCAACATGGATTTTGAGCAGGAAGAACAAATTATATTCCAAAACCCAAAATGACGACATTGAAAAAGGGTTGCGGCATATCGATGTGCTAATATGTACACAAATTTCAGAGACAGATCAAGCAGATAGGAGGAGTGACGTATGAAATCATTTGACAGAGATAGATTTGGCCAAAACATTTACGATGCAATATATGCGAGAGGTTTAAGAGTCAAAGATGTAGCTGATTACATGGATGTCAGCGTACAGGCCTTGCACGGATGGCTTGATGGGAGCAAGCTGCCCAAGATGGATAAGCTCGTTATGCTTGTCGATCTTCTTGCGCTGGAGATGGATGATATCCTGCCGTCAGTCAATGTGGAATGGAAAGGCGCTACGCTCAATGGCGCTGCCATCGAAAAAAGGCTTCAGGAAGGAGCAATACAGGAACGCTGATAACATCACTTATTACAGAACAGGAGGAGTGCTTATATGAAAAAGACAGATACTGAAAATGCATTGAACTCTGCGGAACAGTTCTTTTCGGAACCGGAGAAAACAGAACGCCTTTCTGAAGATGAAGAGTATAAGCTTGGCATGGATATTCTTGAAGGAAGAAATCGTGAACAGGCAGTAGAAAAACTTGCTGAAGCAAACATCAGGCTTGTCAGATATATTGCGTCTAAATATGTCTGGTCCGGTTTGGAAAAAAACGAACTTATAGACGAGGGATATATGGGACTTCGCAAAGCTGCAGCCATGTATGACGTGACAAAGGGATGCAGGTTCAGTACATATGCAGTCACCTGTATTGAAAACGCGATCAGAAGGGGTATCAGTCTCAGCGAGAGTATGATACGCATGCCCGAAGCAATAAGAACTGAGTTGAGGAAGCTCGATAAGCTTAGTAATGAGCTTGTATGTATACTCGGCCGTGAGCCGTCCATATCCGAGCTGGCGGAAAAGTCGGATATTCCCGCGAAAAGAGTAGAAGAATTGTTTTCATACAGATACTCTGTATCTTCACTTGATGCCCATGTCAGCGAAGAAAGTGAAGACAGTCTGAGTGAAATGATTGAAGATCCTAATGCAATGCAGCCGGAAGAAGAACTGTTTTCCGGGGAGTTATATACGCTTATCAGAAACGCTATTGATATGCTGCCTGAAAAAGAAGCGGATATCATAAGATATCGTTATGGCTTTTATGGCCGTGTTTATACGCTCAGCGAACTGGCAGATATCTATGGTCTGACTAAAGAACGTATAAGACAGATAGAGGATCATGCGCTTAAAACGATCAGGCGCA
Source organism: uncultured Lachnospiraceae bacterium (assembly GCA_902787595.1). The sequence goes on along the minus strand of CADAHD010000004.1, from coordinate 30,926 downwards.
GCGGAGACTGCTACGAACAGCTTAAGGAGTATTGTTAGCACTTGCCGTGGATAATTATTAACTGCAGGTTCATTTAAAAACATGTTTTTGGAAGTAATAATCCTATCATCAGGACAAGAAAGGAGAACACTATTATGGTAATACCTGAAAGAAAAGCAAACGGTACGACACTGATCCCCATAGAGTCCAGGGCTTTTGAAGCAAGGACCATATCCATCGAGGGTGAGATCAGTGAAGAAAGCTCTGTAGACTTTGTCAAGAAACTTATCGAACTTAACAGGCAGGATGAACATACACCCATTAAGGTAATGATAACATCCGGCGGCGGTTCGGTCGTGCATGGCTTAGCCTGCTATGATGCGATCATCACATCAAAGGCTCCGGTCTGGACCTATTGTATAGGGACTGCATACAGCATGGCAGCGATCCTGTTTGCTGCAGGCCGCAGACGCATGATACTCAATAATTCAAAAGTCATGCTGCATCAGCCGCTTATAGGCGACAACCACGGCGGAAATGCATCATCGGTAAAATCGATGTCTGATTCTCTGCAGAAGACCAAGGATCAGCTGGTTGAAATACTCTGCAGACATACCGGTATGACAAGAAAACAGGTAGTAAAACAGATAAGCTATGACCATTACTACACATCCAAAGAAGCGGTGGAATCGCATCTTGCGGATGAGATAGTAGGCATAGACAGTATAATTTAAAGGAGGAAAAAAATATGGATGCTTGTGTAAAAGAAAATCTTATCTGTCTGGGTGAAGAATGTATTTACCCTACCGATCTGAAAAAAACAGGGATAAATGCCAACGGGATAATAGTTGGCCCCACCAGATCCGGTAAAACGACTTCTGTTATTGAATCAACGCTGCTTCACAGATTTGAAGGCAGTCTGATAGTCAATGTTACCAAGAGAGCGCTTGTAGAAAAATATATGCCCGTGTTTGAAAAACGCGGATATGAAGTATCGGTTTTAAATCTTGCTGAACCTGATAAGAGTAGTGTTTCCTACGATCCGTTTGATTATCTGAAAGAAGAAAAAGATTTTATAAAGCTTGCTGAAACAATGATCGGAGGCGAAGTGAGCAGGTCGAGGGATGGAGATGTTGATCCCTATTGGAATCAGAGTGCGATATCCGTACTGGCTGCGCTTTTCGGGCTTGCCTGGATGAATGCGCGGACTATGGGCAGAAGTGTCTGTTTCAGGGATTTTTATGAACTTTATAATCGGCTGCAGCTGGATTTTAGCAGAAACGTGTGCACCACAAACCTTGATAGAGTGTTTGACGAGGCGGAGAAAAAATACCCCAATAATCCTTTTTGCAGAATGTGGAGAACGATGAGAGGCTTAGCGATCAGAACCGCATCATGTATATTCAGTATAATGAATAATGCAGTTGATAAGCTTATGACCACGGCTGCCCTTGAAATGATGAACAAAAAAAGAAGGATATCCTTTGAAGAATTGGGCAACAGAAAGACAGTCTTATTTGTAACGACATCGCCGGTGAATAAGACGATGCAGAAGCTTACAAACATGTTTTTCACGGATGCATTCAGGATACTGTTTGAATATGCCGAAAGCCTTCCTTCCAAAGAGCTGCCGCTGCCTGTGCATCTGATGTGCGATGACTTTGCAACAGGATGTATCATTCCCGATTTTGACCAGTATCTGTCAGTGTTCTGCGCAAAGGGAATAAGCGTAACTCTTTTACTCCAGAGCGAGAGTCAGCTTGAAAAAATGTATGGCAAAAATGCAGCAACAACGATAATCAACAACTGCGACAGTTATGTGTATTTCGGCGGTATGGATGATCTCACCTGCAGCAACATATCAAAAAGGGTGAATATACCTGTTGATGATGTATATGCAATGCCTCTCAAGCAGGTATTTGTGTTCAGACGCGGATCAAAACCCGTTAAAACGCTCAGATATCAGACCTACAATGATCCGCTTTATAAGGAACTGTTCGGAACATCGGAAAGGGATCGTGACACTTGATCACGATCCCGGACCGGGATCCGGTGAATGCTTTACGTTATCTGATAAAATGATACACTTGTAAATAATGCAGTATTTTGCTAATCTTTAATAGGCTTCTTACACTGACATACAGAGGATATGAACATGAATGCAAATGTCAGAAAGTAATAGGACTTATCTCGGATCAGATCATAAGGTCAAAGGTCAGGCTTTGGATGGAAAAACAGGAATTTCTTGACAGATATGCAAAACATTTGAATGATAAGCAGCTGGAAGCGGTACAGGCAGTAGATGGGGCGGTACTTCTTCTTGCTGTACCCGGAAGTGGCAAAACTACCGTTCTTGTGAACCGCCTTGGATATATGATCTACTGTGCGGGGATCCGGCCGGAAGAGATATTGACGCTTACCTATACGGTATCTGCTACACAGGATATGTCAAAGCGCTTTGAGAGCATCTTTGGGGAAGAACTGCATGGAAGGCTGGAGTTCAGGACGATAAATGGTATATGCGCCAAAGTGATAATGCGCTGCGGAGAAATGATAGGGCAGCCGCCATTCGAACTTGTTTCTGACGAAGGCGCATTGATAAGGGCTCTGACTGATATCCTTAAGAAGAAGCTTGATGAGTATCCAACGGAGAGTGAGATCAAGGGAGTAAAATCCCTCATCACTTACTGCAAGAATATGATGCTCTCGGATGATGAGATAAAAGCGTTAGGAGAAGAACAGAAGCTCCCGCTTTTGGATACATACCGGGAGTATAATGCATATCTCAGATCAAAACGGCAGATGGATTATGATGATCAGATGGTCTACGGCTACCGTCTTTTGTTAAAGTATCCGGACCTGCTGGCATATTACAGGAATATGTACCGGTATATATGTGTGGATGAGGCGCAGGATACATCAAAGATCCAGCATATGATTATAAAACTGCTGGCCGGTGAGAACAGTAACCTGTTTATGGTCGGCGATGAGGACCAGAGCATATACGGATTTCGTGCAGCTTATCCGGAAGCTCTGCTGGACTTTGAAAAAGATCATCCGGGTGCGCGCGTTCTTGTTATGGATCAGAATTATCGTTCCAATGCAAAGATCGTTGCCGCTGCGGATGTTTTCATTCAGCATAATAAAGCGCGGCATGATAAACACATGGTTTCGGTGCGCGGACCTGAGGCGGATATCCGGTATGTGGATATAAAGAAAAGAGCGGGGCAGTACAGCTATCTTCTTAAGGTGGCCGAAGGCTGCACTGCACAGACGGCGGTATTGTACCGGGATAATGACAGCGCGCTTCCGCTGATCGACCAACTGGATCGTCAGAATATACCATACAGGATCCGCAGTGTGGATATGACTTTCTTTACTAACAGGATAGTCAGCGATGTAACAAATATAATGCGTTTTGCATTTGATCCTTATGATACAGAACTTTTTATGAAGATCTATTATAAATGCAAGACATATCTGCGTAAGGATCAGGCAGAGACCATCTGTCGTATCAGCCGTGAAAAGCATATACCCGTTCTGGATGCAGCAGAGTATAGCGCAGCCATTAACGGGAGGATAACAGGTAACTGTAAAGGACTCTCAACCAATCTGAAGGCAATGCTTCATGAAACGCCTGCAAAGGCTATATTCAGGATCGAAAAGCCCATGGGGTATCTTGAATACCTTGAGAGAAGCGGTATCGATCAGGGGAAAATTTTTATCCTCAAGCAGCTGGCGTATCCGGAAAACTCAGTAAAGTCATATCTGGCAAGACTTGATCAGCTTAGGGATATGTTAAAGAACAGGCCGGGAAACTATGATTGTCCGTTTATCCTGTCTACTATCCATTCTTCGAAGGGACTGGAGTATGATCGTGTTTATCTGATGGATGTCTATGATGGGCAGTTCCCGTCAGCGGTTCCCATCCAGGGTAAGGCTGCGCCTGCGGACTGGGCACAGTTTGAAGAAGAGCGACGCTTGTTTTATGTGGGCATGACAAGAGCGAAGAATGAGCTGATCATATTCAGGATAGAGGAGGAGTCCTCAAGGTTCATCAAAGAGATAGGTGATGTACCCGGTAAGAAGACGGAGAAGAAGACCGAAGATATAAAACTGTCTGTCAAAATGATGCCGTTTGAGACAGCATGTGATCAGAAGCTGAAAAGCGATCATGTCCTTGTGATAGGGGAAAGGGTAGAGCATATCAGTTATGGCCCCGGTACAATTAGTGATGCTGAGTATGATGATAAGGGCAGGGCGATACGCTTCCGTGTAGAATTTGACAGTAAGGTGGAGAAGCTTTTTGCGTTCCCCGGTGCTTTTCAAGGCGGGATAATGAAACTTGAAAGCGGGGAAAGCATCCCGATGGAAGCAAAAGAAGCCCCTAAACCGGTAAAGAAGCTGGCGGCAGCTTTGGTACAACCAAAGGATAAACCTAAGAGAATGCCCGGCAAGGACAGTTATGCATACTGGGCTGATAAATATCCGGATCATGTGGTTATAAAGAAAGAGGGCTATTTCTGGACCTGCAGAGGAGATTCAGCCAGGACAGTAAGTGATGTACTTGGATATCGGCTGGGTGGTAATCCCGGAAATCCTGTTACCGGCAGTCCGAACCTTGATGCTATGGTCGCTGGCCTCAACAGACATGAAGTGAGCTATGTTGTGATCGAAGACGGGGATGTCGTGGATCAGGGGGACTTTTGATCCGGTAATTCAGCTTGCTTTTTAAAAGGCAAGGAAGGAAATAAAGCACTGAAAAAGCCAAAAAGGCGAAAAATCATTGCTTTTTAAAAGGCAAGGAAGGAAATAAAGCACTGAAAAAGCCGAAAAAGCGAAAAATCATTGCTTTTCAAAAGGCAAGGAAGGAATTGGGGCATAATGATGCTTTGCCGGGATGAAAAGAGCGCATTGAGGGCATAGCATGACGATAATTAAATTCGCAAAAGTTTGATACAAAACACGCAATAGCTTAACTTGCGGCAGGAGGATCTTTGCTGTATCATCAAGGTCGGAAGGTACATTTTAACAGGGGGTTACGGTATGAAGTTTGATCTTCATGTAGACATGTCCGGATTGCATATCGGGACTCTGCCCTGTCATACATATTTTATCCCGTTTAAAAAAGAACAGGATCCCTGTTAAATAAATTTAAGCGCCTGTTACCGTGCGTGCAGTATTGATAACTGTCAAAACTGCATTCATGGTAAAAGGTGTATGTTAAAAGGAGGAAAAACATGGCAAAGATCACAGTACATCCGGCGTTCGAGATCGGAGAGATCTCAAACAGGCTTTTCTCGGCATTTTTGGAACCCATCGGTACGATAGTAAATGGTTTTATGTACAATCCCAAACATAAAACTGCCGATGAGCAGGGATTCAGAGCTGATGTCATCGAAGCACTCAAGGCCGCAAAAGTTCCCGCAGTCAGACTGCCGGGAGGCAATTTCGTATCGGCGTGGCAGTGGAAGGATTCAATAGGTCCGAAGGAAGAGCGCAAGGTACATCTGGATCCTGCCTGGTATCAGTTCATCCCCAATGATGTGGGACATGATGAATATCTGCAGTGGGCGGAAAAAGTTGGAACCGAATCTCTGTACACCATCAATCTGGGTACAGGCACCATGCAGGACGCAATGGATCTGGTTGAGTATACCAATTTTGCCGGCGGCAGCTACTGGTCTGACCTGCGTAAAAAGAACGGACACGAGAAACCCTACGGAGTAAAGCTTTTCTATCTGGGTAACGAAATGGACGGACACTGGCAGCTGGGATCCTGGGAGGGTAATCCCAGAGGTTACGGTTACACCTGTCAGGAAGTTTCAAAGGCGATCAAATGGATAGACGCCTCCATCGAGACCGGCGTCTGCGGATCGTCCGCATCTTTCATGGATCATTTTCCGGCGTGGGACGAGGAAGTGCTGGATCAGTGTTACGACACTGTGGATTATCTTTCGGTGCATCATTATCATTCGGCACCGCCCGATGATGTGAAGGCGCTGCTGGGCGGTTCGCTGTATTACGAAGATTTTATCAATACCGAAGCTGCAATGATCGATTATGTTGCTGCAAAGCACAGATCACCGAAGAAGGTTATGATCTCCTTTGATGAGTACGGCTGCATGATGCGTGAGAACAGACCTTTGAATCCCGGATACGGACGTTATAATATGGCGCGTTCACATTTTAAGTTCGATCCCGAAAGACCTTACATACTGCATGATCCCGACAATATGAAACATTTTGAATTCCCCGGCAGGGAGATACTTCACATGCTTTCATTCCTTTCCATACAGATGGCATTCCTGCGTCATGCGGACAGGGTAAAGGTCGGCTGTATGACAGGCGGTCTGGGAGCTTTATGCGCTTCTGATCATGATAATGTATGGAAGACGGCTTCGCATTATGCTTATATGCAGATGCTTCAGTATGCAAAGGGCATTTCGATGAGCACTTCGGTTGAATCCGAAACTTATGATATGCCCGGTTATGCGATAGACGACACCTCCCAGTATACCGGCAAGGAAGGCGTGAACTATATCGACAGCGCTTCAGCCTGGGATAAGGAGAATAAGAGGCTTAGCGTATTTGTCATCAACAGGAATGAGGATAAGGATTATACCCTGAATGTTGATGTGAGCGGCTTTGCCGGATATAAGCTTAAAGGGCATTATCAGATCACCGCGCCGGAAAATGCTCCGGATAAAAAGAGCAGCGTAAGCGAGCAGGAAGTATATGCTCCCGCAGAGAATAAGAGCGGTTCGATGAAGGATGGCGTATATTCTGCGAATGTGGCGCCGCTTTCATGGAATGTGATCGTGTTTGAAGAAGCGTAACATCCGAAACCTATTGACACAAAAATATTATATAAAGTATAGTGAACATTGAGGGTGGAGCAGGAATCTATAATCTGAAAGGAGAAGTAAATGGAAACAAGAAGCTTTAAAAAATTGGGGATCGATGTTTCGCTTCTTGGCTTTGGCTGCATGAGATTTCCTGTGGGCTCCGACGGAAAGATCGACAGACCGCTGGCGGGAAAAATGCTTGATAAGGCCATTGCATCCGGCGTCAATTATATTGATACGGCATATCCTTATCATGATGGCGAAAGCGAGCTTTTTGTGGGAGAAGCATTAAAGAAGTACCCCAGAGACTCATTTTATCTGGCGACCAAACTGCCGGTATGGTTTGTCAACACTGTTGAAGATGTAGACAAATACTTTAACGAGCAGCTGGAAAAACTTCAGACGGATCATTTTGATTTTTATCTTATGCATGCGATGAACAAGGACAGCTGGGAAAAGCAGGAGAAGCTGGGCACGGTAAAGCGTCTTGAGGAGTTAAAGGCAGAAGGCAAGATCCGCTTCCTGGGATTTTCCTTCCATGATGATTATGATACTTTTGAAAAGATCATAAGTTATCGTGACTGGGATTTTTGCCAGATACAGCTTAACTATATGGATATCGATGAGCAGGCCGGCATGAAAGGCTATAAACTGGCCGAAGAAAAAGGAATACCGTTAACGATCATGGAGCCTGTAAAAGGCGGATCGCTGGCAAGCTTTTCGCAGGATATCATGGATGTATTCAACAGCGTGCGTCCCGGTAAGAGCGCAGCTTCCTTTGCCTTAAGATATGTGGCTACGCTGCCCAATATCCTTACAGTATTAAGTGGTATGTCCACTATGGAACAGGTGGAGGATAATCTGGATACCTTCAACAACTTCGTTCCTATGGACGAAAAGGAATATCAGGCTATCGACAAGATAAAGGATATAATGAACAGCCGTATACAGAACGGATGCACAGGCTGCAGATACTGTATGCCCTGTCCCTTCGGCGTGGATATTCCGGGTAATTTCAGTGTGTGGAACCGTTTGCATGTTTACCAGAATTTCGGCACGGTCAAGTGGCAGTGGGAAGGCATGAAGAAAGATAATAAGACTCCGGACTTCTGCAGGGAATGCGGTAAGTGCGAAAAGGCCTGCCCTCAGCATTTGAGCATCAGGGAAGACTTAAAGAAGGTAAGGGCCGATCTGGAAAAAGCCGAAGCAGAAAAATAATACAGGATAAACAGATTGCAAAAAAGCCTGTCATCATTAAAAACGATGGCAGGCTTTTTAAGTGATCATGATCTTACCGGACGCTGCAGGCTGACATTTATCTTTTTAGCCTTGGGCAGAAGATTTTCGACTATCTGTTTGGAGGTGGGATTAATGGAAGGTATGTACAGAGGAGTCTCCGGAGGATAGTTTTCGGACGCTGCTTTGAATACCGGTCCCAGCATGCGGCCGAATATCAGGGGCTTTCCGCTGCGGTTAACGGCAGAGGTAACAGTCAGGGCACCGCTTTCATCCTTTTCCACGACTATAAATGCGTATTTTTTATCTTCGCCATAGAAATAGCTTAGCTTTTTATCTACATTAGGGGAAAGCAGTCCTCCGAGAGGAAGTGGTTCGTCGTTGACATCGGCGTCTTTTTCCGCCTGTCGCAGCGTGCGCTCATCCATATCCGAAAAAGGCGTGCCCACACTCCTGTCGGCAAAGCCGAGTCTTCCGGAGGGGATATTTTCGACAGCTTCTCTCAGGCCGGTCATGTAAACCTCAGTCACTTCTCCGGAACTGTCGGTAAAGCCTTCCGATCTTAAATAACGCTCGAGCAGTATGTGATCATCATTTGTACAGAGAAAATCCACGGATATATCCGCTGCATGTCCGCGCAGCAGCTCTTCCAGCGTATCCAGCAGGAAAGAAGCGCCGCCGAAATTTCTGTAGTCCGGGGCTACATACAGGGAAGTAAGACTGAAGCTGCTGTTGTTAGTGATAACACCGCTGAGCGCCCCTGCGGCCACTCCGTCCACACCCCAGCCCAGAGCCAGTACCGGTTCTTTGTTTTTTATGGCTTCTGCGGCATCAGGCAGGAGCAGGCTTTTGAAGATCCCTATATTCTCATCCGTGATAAGTCCTATTTCGCCGGATACATATTCCGATGTAAATAATTCTGCCATTTATCCTTCCCTCCCTGTTCCGTCATTGGTATCTTTTGTTTTGATCTTCTTCGCAAGATCCTGTCCCATTGCCTTTACCCTGGCTATGATGTCGCGGAGCTCTTTAGATTCGGAAAGAGTTTCCTGTACTGCCGGATTACCTTCGTTTTCTATGGCGCGTGAGATGCCCAGCAGGGAAGAAAAAACTTTGCCAAGATAAATACCGGCAGGACTATTGATGTCTGCGCCGGGGATGCCTCGTACTCTTCTGGCGGTTCCCACAGACAGATTGGTCAGCACAGCCTGCAGCTGAAACCATACAAAGGATTCGACATTGTTTTCAAACATTTTTGCCTGTCCGTAAATATCATAGGTATTCTGCATATATTCGAGCATTGCATCGGATCTTAATCTGGATTCCAAGAGGTCTACGACTTTGCCGAGCATAACATCCGATCCACCTCCCCAGCTTACTTTTGCAGGGGTGGATTTGGAAAGATTCTTCTGGGTTGCGGCTTTATTCATGAAAAAGAAAGGAGGCGCGCTTTCCACCAGGCTTTTGGCAAACTGCTCATATTCTTCGCCAAGTGAATCGAAGATATTTCCGCGAAGAGCCATATCTGCCTTGGCCATTTCTGTTCCGCTGCTTCTTAATCCCAGCGCCTCTTTTGCCATAGACCGGGCGGCTTCGAGGTTGGGTTTTTCCTTTTTCATTTCTTCCTCGTAAAGCCTGTCTGCTTCGGCGAGAGCGCCGGGAGTTGTGCCGTCTCCCTTCATTGCTTTTTTGAGTCGTTCCAGCGCAGCGGCATCTCCGGTATGATAAGTGGAAGAATCGGTTTTGGGGACAGCAGCGTTTATCTTTTGGGCAACTTCGGCGCCGTGTTTCTGTTCAAATACCATCAGGACCTCACCGTGATATTTTTCAAGTATCAGGGTCTCATTAAATGCGGCATCGGACAGGGTCTGTTCCATAACTGATCTCATTCCGTCTATGGATCTGGTGCCGAAATCTACTGCCGTGGAGCAGTCATCTATGTAGTTTCCTTTAGTAAAATCTAAGCCGTACTTTTTGCAGGTGGTGTCTAAAAGAACTCCAAAGGTGGAATAGATACCGAGTATACGGTTTTCTATAAGATCCTTTTCCACGGGCTCCAGAGAATTAAAATACGGTCTGTTGATCGGGTCGTTGTATATATTCTGAAAACATGTCAGTTTCTCGCTGAGCTCATGAAGCTCTCCGATATGGGAAATGATGTATTCTTCTTTAAGCATTGCCGGGGTTATCTCTTTTGCAAGGAGATCGTTGGTCATCTCTTTAAGATAAGGCGCCCGCTGTTGTACATCTCCGCTTATCCAGCTGTCGAGAAAGCGTTTGTCCTCAAGCTGTTTTTTTGCTTCTTCATCGTTGAGAGGTTCGCCGTGTTTATCCTGTTTGTATCCTTTGCAAAAGGCTTTGGCCACGCGGGTATCGACGTTATGCGCGGCTACCAGCGCCTGGTTTTGCGCGGAATGCAGATACATAATGGAGTTGGACTTTTGTTCCAGTGAATCCTTTATTTTAAAAGACATGTCGCAGGTGGTCGCGCCCAGCTGTTTTGAGCCGGTAACCTTCTGCATTTGTGTAATATTTTTTTTCTCTTCGCGTTTTTCTTTCCAGCCTTTCTTTTTCTGCGCGGCTACTTGTTGCGGCGTTCCTGCAGCAGCTATGCGCAGGTGCTGGGGAACCATTCTTTCTTTACAGCTTTCCAAAAGAGCATAACTGCGCTGTTCGTCATAAACGAGACCCGGCGCAGCGTTCGGATCTTCCTGACGACGCTGCAGTGCCAGTATTCGTGATTGTTCGACAACCTGGTCTTCGAAATTGAAGCGTTCGGTGGTCATCTGTTGTTCTCTGAGCTGTTTTTCCCTGGTTGTTAATGTATGCTGCCCCATTATCGTAACCCTCCTGTTCGTTTAATCCTCGCGGAGTGTTATAGTAAGCACAATGATTTATTGCGCTTACTATAACAGTTCTGTTTGATATGATTTTAATATGGGCGGACACATAAGTAAAGAATAATATGATGTGTGGGCTATGCTTAAAAAGCCGCGATTACGGGCTGTTGAAATATGGCTGTTATAATGTTAAAATCTTTGAAGTACTTATTTTCTACCATTTCGGAGGTATCTGTATGAAGAAAAACGCTTATAATCCCTATCTGCCTTCGTGGGAGTACATCCCTGACGGAGAACCTTATGTATTTAACGGAAGAGTGTATGTTTACGGATCGCATGACATCTATAACGGGCATGTATTCTGCCTGGGTGACTATGTGACCTGGTCAGCTCCCGTAGATGATCTTGGGAACTGGAGATATGAAGGAGTCATTTTTGAGAAGACTCAGGATCCGGAGAATAAAGCGGGCAAGATGTGTCTGTATGCTCCTGATATGACCATAGGACCGGATGGCAGATATTATCTGTATTATGCGCTGGATAAACTGCCCATCATTTCGGTTGCGGTATGCGATGAACCGGGTGGAAAGTTTGAGTTTTACGGATATGTGCACTATGCAGACGGTACCAGACTTGGTGAAAAGGAGGGTGACGAGCCTCAGTTCGATCCCGGCGTTATCACTGAGGACGGAAAAACCTATCTTTATACAGGTTTTTGCGGACGCGGCGATAAATCGCGCACCGGTTCCAGGCTGCAGGTGCTTGATAAGGATATGCTTACGATAATCGAAGAGCCTGTGACTGTGGTTCCAGGCATAGAGTATCAGGAGGGAACCGGCTTTGAGGGACACGCCTTCTTTGAAGCATCATCTATCCGCAAGGTAGGCGATAAGTATTACTTTATTTATTCATCTTCACCCATGCACGAGCTTTGCTACGCTACAGCCGACGATCCCCGCGGTCCTTTCAAATACGGCGGCGTGATAGTCAGCAATGCTGATATAGGCATAGATAAAGATAAGCCGGCGGATCTTCCTGTTGCATACGGCGGCAACAACCACGGCAGCATAGTAGAGATAAACGGTGAGTGGTACATATTCTATCACAGACAGACCAACGGGAGCTGGTACAGCCGTCAGGGCTGTGTAGAGAAGATCGTTATCAGAGAAGACGGCAGCATCCCCCAGGTAGAGATAACATCCTGCGGTTTGAACGGCGGACCTCTTCCCGGTAAGGGTTATTATCCCGCATATATCGCCTGCAATCTTTTTACGGATAAACCTTCCGTATATGTGGGCGGCGATCAGTTCCCCAAGATCATGCAGGACGGACGTGACGGCGATGAAGAGCCCGGTTATATAGGCTTTATGAGAAACAATGCCACAGCCGGTTTTAAATATTTTGATCTTAAGGGAGTAAAGGCGATCAGCATAAATGTCCGCGGTTATGCCAATGGCGAATTTGAAGTGCGTACCTCACGTGAAGGCGAAGTGCTGGCAAAGATCCCTGTTGACTATACGAATGTATGGGAGACCTACAAGGCGGATATAAACATTCCCGACGGCGTGGGAGCGATATTCTTAAGCTATAAAGGCGGCGGAACCTGTGATCTGCAGGGCTTTGAATTAATCTGATCTGAAATATTAAAAGCCGGCTCCTTTCGGGGCCGGCCTCTTTTTTATTTCTTCATCATTTCATTTACTATGGACTGCACTGCGGAATAATCATATCCGGCTGCGGTGAGCTTTTCCTTGCGCTCCTGGCCTACGCCCCAGTTGCCGCGGATAACTTCCTTAGCGATCTCTTCGTTGCTTTTCTTTGCGGAATTTTCCTTTGCTGCCGCTACCACGGAAGAAAACTTAGACTGAGGACTGTTATTATCCGGCTTATTGTCTCTGTTCTTAAGTGCATCTGAAAATGCGGGCATTTCTTTTACCTCCTTTAATGCTGCTGTTATACCCGATCTTGATCCGGGGTATTTTTGGATACGCGGATATTATACCACGTCGCCGCACTTTTGGAAACCATGGGGACGAAACCATGGTTTCCGTGGTTTTTTCCGAAAGAAGCAAAATGAACACAGTTTAAGAACAAGCCCTGCGTTGCGGCAGGACCTGTTTTATGATAACATGAAAGCACTTTGTGAGCGTAAGCGCGTATTGTAAATGCGCAAAGAATATAATATCAAATACACAGGAGGTACGGTAAATGGATTACGTTGAGATCTTTAAAGATGTTAATCTGACTAAAAGCTTTAAGGGGATACAGAACAATAATCCCATCATCGAGCAGCATTACGGTGCAGATCCTTATGCGCTGGTATATGATGACACGGTTTATTTCTATATGACGGCAGATGCATATGAATATGATGAGAAAGGCGAGATCAAGGAGAATACCTATGGCAAGATCCGCAGCCTTTATGTTGTATCTACAAAGGATATGATAAACTTCACCGATCATGGTGAGATAATGATAGGCGGTGAAGGCGGCGCTGCCGGCAAATGGGCAAAGAATTCCTGGGCTCCCGCAGCAGCCTGGAAGATGATAGACGGAAAGCCCAAGTTCTTCCTGTACTTTGCAGATAACGGCGGCGGCATAGGCGTGCTGGCTGCCGACAGTCCCGTAGGTCCTTTCAGGGATGAGCTGGGTCACGGCCTGATCCGCAGGGATATGGAGAACTGCGGCAATGTTGAGTGGCTTTTTGATCCGGCGGTGTTGATGGATGATGATGGCAAGGCTTATATCTACTTTGGCGGCGGCGTTCCCAAGGGAAAGGCAGCGCATCCCGGTACAGGCAGATGCGCTCAGCTGGGCGATGATATGATGAGCCTCACAGATGTGCCCAAGGTGATCGATGCGCCTTACCTCTTTGAGGATTCCGGCATACATAAATTCGGTGATACCTATTTCTACACTTATTGCTCAAACTTCAGTGTGGATCCCGAAGGAACAAAAGAATACGGCTTTAACAACGGTGAAATCTGTGTGATGACTTCAAAATCTCCTTTAGGACCTTTCACCTTTAAGGAGAGGATACTCAAGAATCCCGAGTTCTATTACGGAGTGGGCGGCAATAATCATCATGCTGTCTTTAAGTTTAAGGATCAGTGGTATATCTGCTACCATTCACGCATGCTTGAGAAAGAGCAGGGCATACTCCACGGTTACCGTTCCACCAGCATAGATGAGTTTACACCGGCGGCAGACGGCACCATCGGTGATATAAAGATGACCAGCCGCAGCAGAAAGCAGGTGGGCCATCTTGATCCCTATAAGGCTGTCAACGGCGCGACCTTTGCAGTAATGGGCGGCGTAGACACCGCGCCTGCAGATGAAGTGAGCGAAAAGTACGGCTGCGGCAGGCTTTTGCTTACAGCGATCAACAGCGGCGACTTCGTCAAGCTTGAAGGCGTGGACTTTGGCGATAAGGCTCCCGTAAAAGTTAAGGCTACCGTAAGGACAAACGGTGAAGAGGGCGTGATACGCGTTACAGCCGGTTATCCCGACAGGACCGTGATCGCCTACATTCCCGTTAAGGGCAACGGCACCGTAGTCTGCGAAGCAGACATTGAGGTTCCGGTCAAAGGCGTTCAGGACATCTTCTTTACCTTCAGCGGCGAAGGCTACGAAGTTGAGGAATGGATATTTGAATAAGCGCAAGGGTTGAATCCCTGATATTATCTTTAAACGTATGGGCAGCGAAAACGGTGATCATCCCCTGTTATCGTTGCCCTGTTTTGTTTTAAAGATCCGTAAAACGCCGGCATTTAGTATGCCGGATATGGTCGAAAGAGAGGCTGATATGAAAAGATCAAAGATCACGCTTTTGGGCGTGATGCTGTTTTTACTCTCAGGCTGTGAAGAAGCCGCGACGGCTCAGAGCGTTAAGTGTGAACTGCCTGATAAGAGCATGATCACGGACAAGACTCTTAAGGAAGTATTTGAAGAACATGGAATGAAAGTGGGAACCTGCGTTCATTCCGGAGTGATCGACAGTCAGAGTATGGAAAAGATAATCCTTGAGCAATACAGCAGCATCACCATGGGAAACGCCATGAAACCGGATTCGATACTGAGTCAGGAACAGAGTATAGCGCAGGGCACTCTCGTGGTGGATTACAGCAGCGAGACCGTCAGGATCCTCAACTGGGCAAAGGAACATGATATGCCGATGCGCGGCCATACCCTGGTGTGGTACAGCCAGACCCCGGAGTGGATCTTTCATCAGGATTTTGATGAGAGCAAGGCCTATGTGGGCAGGGATGAAATGCTTGCGCGCATGGAAAATTATATACGCGGTAATTTTGAAGAGCTTAAAAATCTGGATTGTCTGGATCTTTTCTATGCGTATGATGTGGTCAATGAGGGCTTTATGGAAGACGGGAGCATGCGCAGGAATCACTGGTACGATATCATAGGCGAAGATTATATCTGGTACGCCTTTTATTTTGCGGATAAATATGCGCCCGAAAGCATAGATCTGTATTACAACGATTATAACGAACAGTATAAAGATGAAGCGCTGTGCGAGTTTGTAACTACGCTGGTGGATGAAGACGGCAGATCGCTGATCGACGGAATAGGCATGCAGGCTCATCTCTTCACTGCGGATGATCTGAAAACCTATCTGGAAGGCGTTGACGGTCTGGCAAAGACGGGACTCAAGCTGCAGATTACGGAATTGGATCTGGGACTGGGAGCATATCAGTCGCCGGCAGTGCCCACGCAGGATAAACTGAAGGAACAGGGAAAGTATTATTATGAACTGATAGGCGGTCTGTTTGAGAGAGCGGATGCAGGGAAGATAAATATGGACGCCATAACCTTCTGGGGCTTTACCGATGCGGCTTCATGGAGGAGTGAATATACTCCGCAGCTTTATGATAATGAATTACTGCCCAAATATGCTTATTACGGCGCAATGCAGATAAAGGAATATGCAGGTTATTGATCCGCGGACCGGGGAAGCTGATGCAGAGCGCAGGTTTTATGGGGTGCGCTTTTATATACAAGGGCAGCAATAAATGATATAATGTCGGCATGATCAGATCATAAACAGGAGGGAAAAGTGATGGTAAAACATGTTATTCTTTGGACTCTCAAGGAGGGGTATTCCCCGGAAGAGGCTGCTGAGATCAAAAAGGGTGTAAAAAACGGTCTTGAAGGTCTTAAAGGCGAGATACCGGGCCTTATTGACATCAAAGTATATACGGAACCTTTAGCCAGCGCAAATTGCGATATGATGCTGGATTCATGTTTTGAAAACGAGGAAGCGTTAAAGGGATACGCCGTGCATCCCAGCCATGTAGAGGTGGCGACAACTAAAGTAAGACCTTTTGTGACATCCAGGACAGTCATGGATTGTGAAGCTTAATAAGTGACAGATAAAAAAGAATATACGCCGTAAACGGATGATCAAATTTCAGGAGGTAACCGGGATGGATCAGATCTACAAAGAACTGCTGGACAGTTTTGAACAGATAGGGGAACCTGATGATAAGGCAGAAGAGTTTATTGATGATATCAGGGAAGATATTGAAGGACTTGCTAAGGATTATACGGAAGATGAGTCGAGCGAATTCAGGCTGAGTAATATTCTTGCCGATGACGATTATCTTTTGGAAGAATTGACGGACAGAGTGGCTTATCTGAATTTCGTTGAGGCGAATACCGGGGGAAAGATCGCGGAGAGCGGCGTGTCAAAAGAGGATCTGGAAAATGCCTATCTCTCCGTGATCGATTCATTATTTGAGCTTTCAAAATCGATCACTCCGTTGGGAGGATTCGGGAAAGACCGTCTGGAAGCGGGACTTTCACTGATAAGAAATTTTGAAGATATATACTGGCCTATAGCTACCAGGATCGTGCCGGAAAATGCGGAAGCGTTTTCTGACCTTATATCGGATGAGAATTATGATGATATCCTGGTCGGGCGCAAGAGAGCTATCGGAGCCCTCCGCCATGTAGACGGAAAAGTCTGCGCAGCCGGCGCGATAGTATATACAGTGTTTGAGGGAACACAGGATTCTGATCCGGCGTTTAAACTGGACTGGGTCGAAGTGCATGAAGATCTGAGAGGAAAAGGGATAGGCAATTTCCTGATGGCGCAGTTTCTTGAACTGGTACTGCAGCGCGAAGGAACGGGAGCATATGTGGAGTTTCCGATAGTGCAGACGCAGGATGAAGCTGAAAGAGAAGCGCTGGATGTGCTGGGAAACTTTCTTGATTCATGGGGATTTGCTTTTTCCATACTGGATTCCGGAGACTTTGTGATAAAGATCTCGGAAGTAAAAGATAATAAGTATTTCGAAAAAAGATCTCTTAAAGGGAAGTCGCTGTATGCTCTGGGAGCTAAGGGCGCCGATCTCTTAAGGGATTTTTTTGACAGCATGGATAACGATCATGATGAGGATATAAAAGCGCTGCCTTATGATTATTTTGATCCGGATGTGAGCAGTGTGATACTGGAGGGAGGAAAGATCCGTTCGGTATTTCTGGTTCACCGTATGAAAAACGGCAATTACAGATACGAAGCATTGAGAGGTGATAAGAAAAATATTTCCAATGACGCGATCGATCTTTTGGCTCTAGCTTATAAAGCCTGCGTTTCTGTTGAAGATGACGATAACATGATATACGGTTCCTTTGACAGCGAGGAAGGATTTGAGATGATAAAGAAACTGGTGCCGTCCGGACGCATGCTCATGAAGTTCAGAGGAGTGATGTTCCCGCCGGAACCGGAGGAAGTGATAACGAGCGAAGAATGGGATACGTTCCGTGAGACAGCAGGCTTTTCAAATGAGAAGATACCTGAAAAAGGCCTGGATGATGATGGGATCGGGAAGAAGGAGCTGACAAAAATCCTGAAAATGACCAAGGGATATTTGTCACAGGAATAAGGATCACAGATAAAATCATAGAAAAGGAGATCATCCATGGACTGGTTAGAAAAATCGAAAAAAAATAAACAGAAAACTAAAAAAAATGAGGGAAGAAGGAGCTATGATCCGAAATCTTCGGGTATGGATCCCGAACTGTTGGATCTTGGGAAATCGACGGAGATAAAAGGATCTGTTAAGGAACCCCAGAAGACAGTGGCGCTTAATAAAATACATAAGGTTCCTGAAAAAAAGGGGAAAGAGGAAAAGAAGGAAAGGACACTGGTTCTTGATGAGAGTAAGCAGGAGGTAAAGAAAGAACTGAGCCTGAAAGAACGACTCAGTATCTATAACGATAAAGAGAAAGAGCGCCGCGTGCAGCTGCTGATCGAAAAAAAGATACCTGTTCCACAGGATCGTGACGAGCTTATATCCATGCGCGCGGAATATATGGAATATGTTTATCTTGTTAACACCAAAGGCGATTACCTCTTGAACAGCGAGGGCAAAAGACGTCTGGATCAGGCATGGAAGCCGGATGCCGATCCTCTTATCGTGGAAAATTATGAATGGCTCATGCAGTATTTTACTGCCCATGATACATCAATAGATCAAAATCGGGAGAATGACAAAGCCATACCGGCGATCGAATTTAAAGATCACGAAGCGAGTATGGATATGCCCGGTATGAAAGAAACGTATGAGAGACAGGGAACGAGTAACTGCTATGCGTGCACAGGCACGGCCATGATAAACCAGTTTATCGCGATGCGTAAAAATGAGGAAAATATCACCCGCCGGGTAGGTCAGTATGATATGCGCGCCTACAGGCCTATGATCCGTAAGTATGATCCTGCCACAGAAAATGTGATGGATAAGGATGAATACGCCGGCAATGTCGCTAATGTAAATTTCTATGCAGGCGCAGGGAAAACGGAAACGGGTAATATATTTGCCCTTGGTGACTTTATGCTCGATACGCTGGAAAAGAACGGTATCAGCGATGTGATGCTTAACAGAATGGTCTTCCGTGATCCAAAGATAAACAGGCAGAAAGGTGATAATGAGCATGATATAAGTGTGCATAATAATATGCAGGCTGTATTTGCGGATAAGATAGCCGAGATAATACGATCCGGAGCTATAGCCGGAGTGCTGATCCAGGAGCCGGGATATTCACATTATGTGACGATAACCGGTATTAAGGGAAATGAACTTACGGTTTATGATTCTGCGTTGTATAAAGGAAAAGCAGATAAACTGAAGATCAGTTCTTTTATACAAAGAGGCAGGACAGTTGAGATCAACTGGCTTTCCGATATGAAAAAGCCGGATGAGATGACGAAGGAATATCAAAACCTTCAGTATGATTCGCAGACAGGATATTCCCTGAAGAAGGTCTCTCATACCGAGCTTGGGGAATCCGCTACCCATACAAAGGGAATAACGGTGCTGAAGGAAGGCGTGGAGATGGGCGAGGCTTATGAACAGATCGCTCAGTTTTCCTATATCCCCGATCCTCTTGCGCATGTTGAGACACAGACTCTGGAAGAGGCCGTCGGAGAGATCGGGGAGAAACAGGGGACGGTAACGGAAGAGATAAAAGAAGCTGCTTCAGAAGAAGTAAAAGAAGAGAAAAAAGAAGCAGTTCCGGAAGAGGTAAAGGAAGAGAAAGAAGAAACAGTTCCGGAAGAGGTAAAAGAAGAGAAAAAGGAAGCGGTTCCGGAAGAGATAAAGGAAGAAAAGAAGGAAGCGGTTTCAGAAGAAGCAAAGGAAGAGAAAAACAGCAGGAAAAAGCTGTCTTCTGCAAAAAGGAAGAAGGTTTCTTTAGACAGTGGCCTTGAAAAGATCGAGGAAGTACTTAATGAAGAAACATGGGAAAGAGAGGAAGAGAAACATCAGAAAAAGCTTAGGGAAGGCCGCGAAAGATATGAAAAACTGAAAATACAGCAGAGAGAAGCAAAAGAACAAGAAGCTGAAATGCATCAGAAGCTTCAGGAATACAATGCAAAGAAGGAAGAAGAAAGGAAAAAGCGTGAGGCAAAGAATGCGCAGGAAGTTCAGGTCCGTTCAGTAATAGAAGGTGATTTCAGCAAGAGCAAAAAGTCGGTGCGTAAAGAGGCTGTTAAGACCCAGAAGGCGTTTGAAAAGGCGTACAAGGATTATCAGACTTTTGGCCTTGGAAGCGATCTGCGCAATACGGATATAGTAGCCGGCGACAGGCGTTATATGCGCGGCGTAAAGAATGCGCTGGCAAATTATCTGAATATAAGGGATGCGTTATTTGAAAAGTACGGGTATGCGGAAATGAAGGCCGAGGACATCGGAGCCATGAATATGCATACTTATGAAGGAGCAGAAGCGAGGAAAAAGGCTTTCAAACAGAATAAAAGCGCGGTCAATTATAATGTTTCCGATCAGGACACAATGGAAAATGACTGGCGCATGAGGAATCTTACGGAAGATGAGACAAAGAAGCTCGCTGATGCGTATGAAACTGTGAATGAGGCTGCAAAAGACTATCTGGAGCATCATGGCAGTATATTCAAGTTCGGACGCGGCAGATCACGTGTAAAGCAGGTGCGTCGTCTAAGGGACAGACTGCAGCTCGACAACATACGGTTTGGGCTGTCAAGTGAACGCAGAAAGATCAAGGCTTCCATAGACAAAAAGTATTCAAAGGAAGTACAGAACTTACGCAGGGAACTGCACCCTACCTGGCACAAGTGTGTTTTGTTTAATGATGTTATTGATACCAGAGAGATAGGACACAGGGAAAAACGCCGCCGTCAGAGGGCTGAGGGCAAAGTTCCTGCATGGTATAAGAGAGTATGGAGCTGGACTAAGAGAGGCTTTAAAAACAGCGGATGCCGTTTGCTGATGGCTTATAATGGTTTGGGCGGGCTGATCGACAGGGGGATCGGTCTGGCCACGGCGGTGGCTGCAAATACCATAAGCCTGGCCGGAAAGACTGTAAAGCTGCCGCTTAAAGCCATGTCCTGTATTTTTAACGGCATATCATCTTTGAAAGGAAGTAAAAAACGCTGGGATGTCAGCATAGATCCCAGGAAGGACTGGAAGAGCATTGATGACGGTCGAAAGATCTTTCGCAGATATTTAAAGGGTGCCTGCATACTGCCTATGGCAGTGGTGGAGACGTTTGTCCGCGGCTTGCCGTCACTCTTTGGGCATTATTTCAAAAGCGGCGTATATAAGCGCACCGGCAGATGGGCCAAAGCGATATATGGTGACGTTAAGCGCGTAGCAGAAGGCGTGGGCATAAAGGATTACCGTATAGCCGACAGAGCTGTCGAAGATACCGAAATGGCCGGATATATCACGGCCGATAATGTAAACGCTCCCAACGTGATGAAAGGAGGCGTAGCAAAGACTTACCATTTTGAAGAAGTCGGTGAGGATGAAGAAGAGTACGAAGATCCTGAAATGATGCAGGTGGAAGAAGAACGCGAGAGCCTGAGCGAAGAAGAGAGCAAGAGCGTTCACGAAGAAGAGCGCAAGAGCATTCACGATGAAGAGATAAAAGATTGGGGCGGATATAAGTTCGGCGCCAGCACTTTCAAAAAGAGAAAGATCATAAGCAGAAAAATGGAAGATGATCCGGTGACTTTGGAGGAAATTAAAGCAGCGCTGGGACCCGATGTGATGGCTGAAAAGGCTAAAGCATATCGTGACAGATGTTTTGGTTCGGATCATGTGAAGAAATATGTAACAAAAGCGCCTGAAGAAAAAGATCTGAATGAGCTGATAGAAAGCAGCTATTCCAAACTGCATGACGGAAAGAAAACAAAGTCCGGAAAGCGCGCTGCCATGCTTTCTGAAACCAGGAAAAAGCTGGCGATGCAGGCACATCTGCTTAATGAATACAGAGTGCTGCAGCAGCAAAGAGAAGAAGAACGTCAGCTGTTATATGACAATCTTAACGGGAAAGATATTAAGGATATAGAAAAAAGGTTTAAAACTCCGGAAGAGAAAGAAACCATAAGCTTATGGCTCATGGGAGAATATGAGGTCACCAAGGCGTATGTGTTCTTTGGTTCCAGTATAACCAGCAGCCAGGCGGATATGCTTTCTTATGTTGATAATACAGATATCACTGAGTTTAAGTATGAGTCTGATGAAGAATTCATATCCCATTTTGCGGAGAAATATGAGAAACTGTGCAAGCTGTCTTCAGCAGGATTTTATTTTAAGGATCTGGACAGCCAGTACCATTCTGTTGCAAAGCTCAGGGCTGTATCGGAAATGGCTTCGGCTCTCAAAACGGAATATGAAGACAGGGCAAGGCTCATTTCATCACCTTATCATGCGGCGTTTGACGAAAAGGATCTGAGACCGTATCTGGGAAAAGATGGTGAACAGAAGATCGCTGCTGTTAAGGATAAGGAACTGGCGGAGTATCTTAAGCTGTATCGTAAAGTCGAAAAGAACAGGATAGGTAAGAGCAAAGGATACAAAGCTTTTCAGGAAGAAAAGATCGCGAAGTCAAGGAAAGAGCAGAGCAGGGTTGATGCCGAAAAAACAAGAAGCTATATCCAAAAGGTAAAGGATGGGCAGAAATATGCGAAGAAGATAAAGAAAAACGATGAGGATCCTTACGGCGAAAATGGACCGATGGATACCGAGGGTAAGCTTATGCTCGTATACAGGCAGCAGCTGCAGCTGGAGGCATCCAAAGAAGAAAAGGATGATGTAAAGTATGTTAAAGAAACCAGACCGGGGGAGGATTATACAAATGTCTTTGGCCTGATCCAGGAGAAAGAGATATATGATTATGAAAAAACGGTTGCGTCCTTTGCTGAAAACGGCGAGATCTACGGAGTGAAGATCGATGAAAAGCATAAGCCGGAATTCATGAAGCTGTTTAATGAATGGGTCGGTGTAAGGAGAGAGTGGCTCAGGAGTAAAAAGGCTTATGAGCTTTGCGGCATGCTTGCCGATGCGGCAAAATGTGATATGAAGAATCCGGCATTCCTTAAAACGAAGGAGGCATCCTGGCTTTTAGGGTATAAGGATGATAACGGCGCGCCCAATGATCAGTTTAATGATTACAGACAGCTTAAGGAAAAGTATCTGACCTCCTTTTTGAAGATGTTTGAATACCTGCACAAAAACGGATATCCCATGTCGGAGAAAAGAAAGTATGAAAAGCGCCTGGAAACAAAGGAAACCATACAGGAGGCTATCGATGATGAGCTTGCCACAAGACAGAACCAGGACAGGGAAGCCAGGTTTGCTACCGTTACGGTAAACGGAAAGACTTTTACGTCTTATGCACCGGGCGGGATCATCGATACTATGGCAAAGCAGGCTCAGAACTATACCTTTGAAGGAGAAGAAGGTGATACTATCGCGGATCTCCTGAGCCGTGTTGAGGAAGCCGAAAAGAAACGCATGGTCATTGACAGGACTTATGGCGGGCAGGGAAAGGAAAAATATGTCATTCATTATGTTTATTTAAAGGAGCTCCACGAAGAACATGAAGCGCTGAAAAAATCCCTGCTTCCTCTCCTCGATGGCAAGGTTGAGGGCCTGGAAAAATTTATGCCTGAAGATATGAAAAACAGGAAGAAAGCTGCAGAAGAAAAGCAGGAAGAGAAGCAGGAAGAAAAACAGGAAGAAAAGCAGGAAGAGAAGCAAGAAGAGAAGCAGGAATTCAAAGAAGCTCCTGTGTACTGGCGTGATGTCGAAAAAGTCAAAAAAGAACTTGAGGACAGATTCAAGGATTCGGGCATAAAGAAAAAGGATCTGGAAGATCTGAAAGAGACTGTGGCTACGGCTCAGATGATATCAGAGCAGTATGTAAATGCTATCCCTGATGAAAAATTACAGGAGTTCAAAAATGCTACAGTATATGGAAACGATTCACGCGGCCTGCTCTTTACCTTAAGGCCGGTAAAACTTGATAAGAACGGTAATCCTGCGACAGAGCAGGATAGAAAGAACAGGGAACTGAATATTATCGATACCGATAATATTATGAAGAATACTCTGGCAGACCGTAAAGCGTATCTTGACCGTGTTGCCGCTGATTTAAGAAGAATTACTTTTACGCCCGAACAGCTTGCGGATGACAGATATATCCGTGATCACAGAGAAGAAGCCATCCGTTTTATCGGCCTGATGCATAATTTCCTGAACACATATAATGACCATGCTGAGTACTACCAGAATTGTGTTGATCCGCAGACTAAGATATTTCTGTTTCTGATGGTCAATGGAACAGACTATTTTGCATATGCATCTCATCGCATATCAGCGGTACTCTACAGGCACGGCCTTGCGGGCGCAGAGACCGGCACCTCATCGGCCCAGATATACAGCGTAGGGTATACAAAGGGATCAGATTACAAAAAATTACTTGAAGAAAATGATAAGCTGGCTGAGATGAGTGAGAACGAAGCCGCTAACGAGGCCGGTCTTTTCCACAATTGTGTCAAGAAAGGCCTTGATCCGTACGATGAAAATAACGTTGAAGAGCGCGAGATGTATTTGAAGATGGCCGGAAATCTCAGCCATTATGATCTAAACGGTGAGTCGATCTTTATGGAGGAATCAGGCAAGGCGCAGGGGGTATACAAAAAGCATGAGCGCAGGGAAGTAACACTGCAGTATATGCAGGAGTTCTTTGAGAAAAAGAGTGATCCCGTATATATAAGCAATATGTTAAAGCTCATCGACAGGTTTGCCCCCATAACGGACAAGAGTAACATAAGCAACAGCAGTGGCGTTAAGGCTGATGAGCTTAAGGAGTTCAGCGGAAAGAGCGGAGAGCTTCTTAAGAGATCAGAAGATTTTAAGAAGGAGGCATTTAAAGGGATAGATACACTTGTTAAGACTCTTGACAAAGCTTATCAAGATCAGTATGGAACGTTTAAGAATAAATCCAAGCGGGATAAAACGTTTGTTACAAATATGAAGGCCTTCAACAGATCTGTCGCTGAACTGGCAAAGCTGGGTGGTATCGATGATAAAGAGGCTGTCGATATCATGCTTAATATCAGGAAAGGGAAAAATATCCGGACCGCGGAGGAAAAGCGGGAGAGGGCAGAGAGTTTTGAAAAGTTATTTAAAGTGATAACGGATTTTGATCTTAAGAAGATGAAGTTCAAGGATTTTGATGAACTTCTGGACGCTGATAAAGCTGATGTGGCAATGATGACAGACGCCATGATGTGTATTCATCCCGAGGTGATGAACGAGTATGAGAATATGCTTAAGGATAAGGAGTATGGCTGCTCACTCAGTAAGAAACAGTTTAAGTATGTAAAAGCAAAATGGGATTTCTTAAGGAACTGCCAGAGCTGGTATAACGAGTTCTCCCATCATCGCGCAGTAGCAGAGAAACTTGGCATTGATATAGCCGCGCTGGTCAGGATGCCTCTTAAGGATCTGGTAGCATTAATGGAAAAGGATCATGAGAGCAAGGAAAAATCCGATCTGTACAAGTGCTGCGTGTATATTGCGCAAAACAGGGAAAAGACCGGATTTGATATGGGCGCTAAAGCTGAAAAACTGGTAAAAAAGTGAAACGGATCATTGTATACAGATGAACTTTGTTTTTCTGAAGGCAGATATTATTCTGATCAGCCCTGAATAGATAAGACCAATAGCATAGATCAGTACCGCAATGATGCCTTCGTTAATGAACATGATGCAGACGATGGCCATAAGCAGGTCCACCATTCCGTGTATGAGTTTGAACCTCCAGGATGGTGCGCCCTGCAGCCTGGCCTCTCTGGCTCTTAAGACTTCCACGAGACCGGAAAAAGCGTGTATCACGATCAGATAAAACAGCACATAAAATTTGGGGATATTTGTCAGGCTTCCGGTAAGAGCCCCAAAGTCGAAGAGGATGACTCCGCGATACAGGCTTTCTTTGCCGTCCACCATATATCTGGCCATAGTAAAATAATAATACAGTCTGCGTATGCCCATTATCAGAAGGATAATGGCAAGCAGATATACTACCAGCAGATATCCGGTTTGCGGATCTGCCATCAGTACCAGAGCTCCGAAGATCATGATCAGACCTGATATGAATTCTTTTATCCTCTGTATTACAGTCATTGTTTATCTGCCGTTCCTTTCTCTTCTCCTACATAGCCGGCCAGCATATTTCCGGATTCAAAGATCTGCCGGCATACCATTCCTTTATGAAGCATCGCGCCGTTTATGAACTGCCCCAGGAATGTGGCATCTTTATCCGTTGCTTCAGTGTATTCGTCCTGATAGCGGTTTATATCAAAATTATCTACTGCATTACCGGACAGTTCTTCTCCGAAAGCCTTCCAGTCGGCAGAAGCATTCAGCTGCCGTTTGGTGATGATCCGCATGATCCTGTCTTCATGCGGCGCGATGATATCATATTCATATTCGTCTGTTCCAAAAGTTTCGATATCGCTTCTCAGAAAGCGCAGGGCCCGGATCATCTGGCAAAAGGCTTTACGGTAATCAGAAGGGTTGTCTTTTATTACTGCGTTATAATCGTCCCAGGCAGGAAGATAGCTGTATCTGGCAAAGGAATAATCCGGCAGATGTCCTGCCCTTCCATGTCCCAGATTCATAATGGAATTTTCCGAGGCCTGATAAAGACTGTTGGTATAAAGGCTTTTATCAAGATCATCATCCGCTCCGGGATTATGTCTGAATTTTATCTTTCTTTCGATCTCTTTTCCGTTTTCGTTGATAAGCTCGTAAAATTCGTCATTGGTATTATTGATGACAAGCGAAGGTGTCCCCGCAAAATAGCTGTGCGCCCAGGTATCGGCAAGGACATGCATGGCAATACCTGCATGCTGAAGAGATCTCCCTTTTGCCAAATCCACTGTTTTCTTCACAAGCTCGCCGTTGGGACCGCAGATCAGCCGGTATTTATGCATGTACTTTTTGGGACGTTTTGCTTTTTGGACATACAGGTCTTTAGGAAGAAAATGGAAAGAAGCCCATATCCTGGTGATGTTCTGCAGACCGACAATATCGGTGCGGGCATCCATCATCTCCAGCTGAAGCTGCGTGGTGGCGGCCTTTAGCGGGGCTTTTATCTTAGACAGCAGTGTTACTGAGCACAGATCGACAAACTGCGCGCTGTAGGCTATATCCATGCTTTCATTATGTGTATACCCGGCCAGAATGGCGGCGGCATATGTGGCGTAATAATGAAAATCTTCCTGCATGCAGCTTACTCCTTTGCCGCCTTTTTGAGGCTTTTGATCCGCATAGCGGAATATATCATATTTATCAGCATGATCATCTGCGTAAGATCGACTGCAGCGGCAGCTATAGCCGGCGCATTTATGCCGTTATCAAAATCGAAGGGCGTCAGCAATGCTATAAATATGACATCGATGGCTGCAATTACAAGAAAGATCCTGTTTTTGCTCCTGCCACTACTGTATCTTATAGCACTGATCCCTACGAAAAGGTGTATGGAAAGAACGAAAAGCAGTACAAGGAATATGATGATCATGGTTATGAGCTTCACAAACCACAGTATGGATCCATCTACATTATCGAACGCATTGCCCAAAACGGAATCATCCAGGAGGATCATTATCAGAGTCCTGACAGCCGCCCATAAACCGAAAAATATATAATAGCGTCCGTTCAATCTTATGTTGCTGTTATAACGCCGTATCAGCGCTTCTTTTTCCCTGTCTGTCATCCGCTTTGCAATTCCCGATCGTATTTATGATACCACGCTATTATATCATTTATATATCAGCTCTGCATACTCTTCTTTTTTATTGTTTTTTTCACATGTTTGGATGTATAATGTTGAATGTATCGGTATGATACGATGAGAGGGAGACAGGTAATGGCAAATCTTAAAGACGTAAAGTATGATGCTTTTATAAGCTACAGGCACAGTGAATTTGACAGTTTTGTAGTTGAGAATCTTCATAAGAAACTGGAAAACTTCAAACTGCCCAAATCGGTACTGAAAAAGGTTAAAAACGGCAGGACAAGGATAAACAGGGTATTCCGCGATGTGGATGAGCTGCCCCTTGCCGATAATCTTTCCGAGCCTATCAATGAGGCCCTCAGAAATTCTGATTATCTTATCACAGTATGTACTCCCAGATATCCGGAATCACGCTGGTGCATGAAGGAGATAGAGACCTTCCTTCAGACCCACGACAGGGATCATATCCTGGTGGTACTGGCTGAGGATGAGCCTGTCAATTCCTTTCCGAAGATACTTACCCTTGAGGAAGTGGAAACCGTTGATGAAAAGGGTGAAAAGGTTATCATCCGTAAGGAGCTGGAACCCCTTGCAGCAGATACACGCGGAGAGAATAAAAAAGAAGTGCTCAAGGCTATGGATACTGCTGTTATCAAACTGGCAGCGGCTATGTTCGGCCTTGAATTTGATGATCTCCGCCAGCGACGGCGTGAGCAGAAGATACGCCGCATGGCATTGGTATTCGGAAGTATAGGCGCGGCAGTTCTGGGCTTTTCCATTTTTGCAACAGCTACTCTGATAAAGATAAGCAAACAAAACGAGATGATAAATGAGCAGTATGCCAGACTCCAGGACAGTTTTGCCGGGACAATGGCAAACGTTTCCACACAGCTGCTGCAGGAAGGACGTCGCAAGGATGCAGTATATGCAGTAAGGACAGTGCTGCCGGATTCAGGAGAAGACGGTTTCAATAATTCTGCTTTCAATGCCCTTGTTACGGCTATGGACATTTATAAGATATCATGCGAGCATTCTCCGGTATGCTTTTATGAAACTGAAGGATGGATCAATGACAGCAAAGTATCATGCGATGGCAATTTTGTGATCGTGATTGATGATGACAGTGTATATGTTTTTGAAGCGTCTGACGCGGAACCGGTAAAAAAGATCAATAAAAGAAAAGACTCCGGCCCTGAAGGTATGTTTGAAGCCGCTTTTTGCGGAGAAGAGGGAGTATTGATATGTGATAACGGAGAAGCAACATATTACTCTTTAATGGATAACAGTTCAAAGAGTGTAGATATAGATTCGGAAACTTTTCTCTATGCCAGTGATGATGGGTTTGTTACCTATGCCTGCTTTACTGACATACTGTATGCTGTTGATAATTACGGAGAAGTGATCTATACCCTGGATCTGAGAAAAGTAACGGACTGCGATGATCTCTGGCTTTCCAGTATCAGTTTTAACGACGGTGATACGCTGCTGGGTATTCAGGCTGACGGAGAATGCCGGGTATGCCTTATTGATGAATACAGCGGAGAAGTAAAGTATACGGGGACATTTGAGGAACTCTATGATGTGAGCTGTGTATCAGACAGCGGCGTTATCTATATGGCCCTGCTGCCGGCAACAGAGTCTGCAGGATTCAATACGCATGTATACGCCATAGATGCAGAGACGGGGCGTGAGCTGTGGAGGCAGAAGATAGATGATTTTAAGTTTGAACAATCAGGTTTAGCCGTTACGGACGGATTATTAATGATCTGCGGACTGAATGATATACAGGTATTGGACAGGGAAAGCGGAGAAGTTCTTAAAGAACATACTTTTTCTGATATGATCTATTCATGGTGGATAGATGAAGGATGGTTCCATTTTATTATGGAAGACGGTGGCGTCTTCTACTGCGATCAGGACAGTGTTACAGAGATACGTGATTTTTATACCATAAAGCCCTCGATAGAAGTAAATGATGCGGTATTCAGGAACGGGGATCTTTTCTGCAGAGGCGGGGCAAGCAATTACATGGTCAGGTATTCTGCTGAGATCAGTTCGATGGCGACAGCTGAAGATGGTTTGGAAGGTGATGATGAGTATTGTGAAATGGCAGATCGTGACATGTTTAAAGACAAGGAATATAATGTGAACGAAGAATCGGTTACCTTTGCTCTGTATTCGGTTGATAAAAAGTACATTATGGTCCAGTTCATAGATCAGGTGATAAAGATATTCGATACTGAAACAAAGACCTGTGTCAGTACTTTTATGCAGCCCGAGGAAGAGATTTATGATTTCCGTTATAACGATCTGACTGAATGCTATATTATCAGTGGTAGCAAGTCATATCTGCTGGATGATAAGTTTAATATAGTCTGTGAGACCGGCCTTATTTCGGGCAGGGACGGCGGTGATCTGATACTGGTAGGTGACAATTACGAAACTTACCGTATCCCCTGGCTTTCCTACGAAGAATTCATCCAAAAGGCGGATGAATATCTTGGCGATTATGTACCTTCGGAAGAGATCAGGGAAAAGTATGGTATGCAGTGAACAGGGAAAAAGGAGTAGAAATGAAAGTTAAAGATATAAATCCTCTTTTGAAAAAGGATTATCCCGATGTGGATGTGATACGTGTCGGCGACATCTATTACATGGTGAGCACTACCATGTATTTTATGCCGGGGTGTGAGATACTGCGCTCTTATGATCTGTTGCACTGGGAGCATGCAGCTTTTGTATATGACAGGCTTGATTCTACTCCGGCGCAGCGCCTCGAGGGTGAGGAGAACATATACGGACAGGGAATGTGGGCTGCCAGCCTGCGTTTTCACGAAGGCATTTTTCATGTGGTCTTTTGTGCAAACGATACGCAGTCGATGTATCATTACACGGCAGCTGCAATAGAAGGCCCCTGGGAACGACATCCCATGAGCGGTTTTTATCATGATAATTCCGTTCTGTTTGATGATGACGGGCGTGTGTTTATCGTATACGGAAATACCGAGATCCATCTGACGGAGCTGCTGCCGGATCTTTCGCAGCCAAAACCCGGCGGCATCGATAAGATCATCATCCGGGATGAGGGTGATGTGCTCCTGGGCTACGAGGGTTCACATCTGTATAAGATTGACGGCAGGTATTATCTGTTTCTGATCCACTGGCCGCATACCGGTCACGGAAGGCGGACGGAGGCGCTGTTTACGGCGGATCGCATTGACGGTGAGTGGACCGGCGGCGACTGCCTGGATGAGGATCTTGGATTCTTTAACAGCGGCGTGGCTCAGGGCGGTATCGTAGATACACCGCAGGGAGAATACTATGCCATGCTGTTCCAGGATCACGGGGCTCAGGGGCGTATGCCGGTTTTGGTGCCGGTATCCTTTGAAGACGGACAGATCAGAATGGAACAGGCGAAGGCGCAGGTTCAGGTGCGGCA